>JABGRQ010000077.1 GCA_018648225.1 Chloroflexota bacterium | reverse complement strand
ACTCTGGAGCTTGACACCTTTTTGGATACGCCGGTGCGCTCGCTCTCGCTGGGCCAACGGATGCGCGCCGATCTCTGCGCTGCATTACTGCACGATCCTGAAATTCTCTTTCTCGATGAACCCACCATCGGCCTGGACGTAGTCGCCAAGCAGCGCATCCGCCATTTTATTCAGCAGGTCAACCGCGAGCGCGGCACGACCGTCATCCTCACCACGCACGATCTCTCGGATGTCGAGAAACTTTGCGAACGGGTGATGATCATCGACCACGGCAAATTGCTCTTCGATGGGCAATTGGATGCCCTCAAAGCGCAATTCGGTGGCAAACGTGAGCTTCTTGCAGATTTCGCCGAAGATTATCCCAACCCACAGGTAGATGGCGCCGAAATCGCGGGACGCGATGGTCAACGCGTCCGCTACAGTTTTGCCCGCGGCGAAATTGCTGCCTCCGAGCTAATCGGGCGCATCTCGGCGAAGTACCGCATCCGCGATCTGGAAGTGCGCGAACCGCAGATTGAAGAGACGATCCGAAGAATTTATGAAGAGAGGCTGTTAGAGAATTGAAAGTTGCAGGTTGAAAGTTCGCCATTCTGAACCTGCTAACCTTCCACCTTCAACTTTCAACTGCCTCAACCGCTGATATAATTCACTCCATACCCTTTTTACTGGAGACACCCTTGAACAATAATACCTATATTCCTGAAAGCGCCATGGTGATCGTAGCGCATCCTGATGATCCTGAATTTTCCTGCGCCGGAACCATTGCCCGCTGGGCCAAGGCCGGGGCGCGTATTTCGTATGTACTCTGCACCAGCGGCGACGTGGGCATCGCCGAAGAGGGCATGACGCGCGAAAAAGCTGCTAAAATTCGCGAAGCTGAGGAACAAGCTGCCGCCAACATCCTCGGCGTGCAAGAAGTCGTCTTTTTGCGCGAACCCGACGGCATGCTGCAGGCCACGCTGGAATTGCGCAAAAAAATAGTGCGCGAAATCCGCCGTTTCCGTCCAGAGGTCATCATCACCGGCGACCCCACCGTAGTCTGGGCCTCGGATCGCTATATCAACCACCCCGATCACCGCGCCGCCGCTACCGCCGCGCTCGACGCCACCTTCCCCGCCGCGGGTCAGCCCAATCTCTTTGAAGAACTCGAAAAAGAGGGGTTATCTGCCCACAAACCGCGCAAAGTCTACGTTACTTCTTGGGGCGATGTGGATATTTACGTCAATATCAGCGAAACGATTGATCTCAAAGTCGAAGCCCTGCGCGCCCACAAGAGCCAGATGAAGGATAACGACCCCGAAGAGCGCATCAAAGAATGGGCTGCCGGGCGCGGCAAAGGCAAAGAAATGGCCTACGCCGAGGCGTATCGTGTCATCACCCTGGTGGACGATGAAACCTGGGCAAAAACGCAAGGGCGCGTTTTGCCAGATTAAAATCAACGCAAGGACGCAAAGCAACAAAGCTGCAGAGTTTTTTGTTTTCTTTCTTTGCGGCTCTGCAGCTTGGCGCCTTTGCGTAAAAGGAGTAATACATGGAATTCTCACAAGTCATCCAAGAACGTTATAGCGTACGCGGCTACAAGCCTGATCCAGTTGAGGACGAAAAATTGCATCAAGTACTCGAAGCCGCCCGCCGTGCGCCAACCGCCGCCAATATGCAGCCCTTCCAGTTGATTGTCATCCACACCGCGGGCCGCGAGGCCGATTTGCGCCGCATCTACGACCGCGATTGGTTTATTCAAGCGCCCATCGTGATTGTGGCCTGCAATATCCCCTCCAAAGCCTGGGTGCGCGATGATAAAGCCAATTACAGCGTGGTGGATGTTGCCATCGTCATGGATCATCTCATCCTGCAAGCCGCCGCGCTGGGACTAGGCACTTGCTGGATCGGGGCTTTCAATGCCCAGGCCAGCCGCGAGATCCTCGGCCTGCCTGAAGGCGTCGACCCAATTGTAATGACTCCATTGGGCTATCCCGATGCTCAACCGCGCGGTACGAATCGCAAGCCGCTGGAAGAATTGGTGCGTTACGAGCGATGGTGATAAAACAACGGAAGACCAGAGACGGCGGACGGAGAGAATAACGCCCGGCCCCGGCCTTCGTCTTTCGTCAACGGAGCACATATGCACGCACGACAAATTGACATCCACAACCCCAAAGATGTCCGCCGGTTCATCCAGTTCCCATTTGATTTATACCGCGATAACCCCTATTGGGTGCCGCCCATGCTGGGCGAGATGAAAACCGCTCTCGATCCAAGCAAACACCCTTTTTACCAGCACAGCCAGGCGGCATTTTTCATTGCTGAAGCGCGCGGCAAGCCCGTCGCCCGCATTGCCGTACTTGATAACAAACGTTATCGCGCGACTAGTGGCACAGAAACAGGTCTATTTTATTATTTTGAATGCATCGACGATCTCGAAGCGGCTCAGGCCGTTATCGAAACCGGGGCGCAATGGGCGCGGCAACAGGGCATCCGCGCGCTTGTCGGGCCAAAAGGTCTGGCCCAGGGTGATAGTATTGGCATGTTAGTGGAGGGCTTCGATTACTTACCGGCAATGGGGATTGCCTACAATATGGCGTACTACCCCCGCCTGATGGATGAACTTGGCTTCACCAAAGAATCCGACCTGCTCTCCGGGCAACTCCACCGGGACACCTTCGTGCTGCCGGAGCGCATTCACGAATTAGCAAAGCGCGTGCAGGTGCGGCGCGGTATCCATGTGCGTCGCTTTAACACCAAAGATGAATTACGCCAATTCATCCCGCAAGTGCGCGAAGTTTATAATCAGGCTTTTGCCACCGTGCCCGAATTTGTACCCATCACCGAAGCCGAAGTGTGGCTGATCGCCGATAAAATTCTCTCCATCGCGGATCCTCGCCTGATCAAGCTGGTCTTCAAAGAAGATGCCCTGATCGGTTTTATGTTCGCCTACCCCAATATCAACCGGGCGCTACAAAAAGCACGCGGGCGCATATGGCCTTTGGGCTGGTGGCACCTGATGCGCGAATTCAAGCGCACCGAGTGGCTCGACCTCAACGGCATTGGCCTTCTGCCAGAGCATCAGGGCGTTGGGGCAACTGCAGTACTCTTCAGCGAACTGGAAAAGACCATCCGTGATGAACGTTTCTTGCATGGCGATATTGTCCAGGTGAACGAACTCAATCTGAAAAGTTTCACCGAGATGGATCACCTGGGTGTTCAATGGCATAAGAAGCACCGCGTGTATAAGAAGCTTTTCTAAAACTTCGAGATTTTGATATTTTCGAAGTTTTCACAGGAGATTCCCATGCTCAATATCGGCGACTCTGCTTCACGAACAAAAATTTTCAGCGATGAAGATGTGCGCGCCTTTGCACAGATTTCCGGGGATGCGAATCCCGTTCACCTGGATGATGACTACGCCGCGGGGACGCGCTTCGGCAAGCGGCTGGTTCACGGCATTCTGACCTCGGGGTTGATCTCCGCGGTGTTGGGGACTCAACTCCCGGGGCCGGGCAGCATCTACATCCAGCAGACGCTCAACTTCCGCGCACCGGTCTTCATTGACGATACGATCACCGCCACGGTCACACTGACCAAACTGCGCGAAGGTAAACCCATTGCCACTTTTGAGACCATCTGCACCAACCAAGATGGCATCACGGTGATTGACGGCGAGGCGCTTTTATTGCTGCCTTGAGCCATCCAACCTATGCAAGCAAAAATTGAAGTTCGTGACCTTCACATCGCCCGTCGCGGGCAGCCTATTTTGCACGGCGTCGGGTTTTGTGTGCAACCCGGCGAAGTGATGATGCTCATCGGCCCCAGCGGGAGCGGTAAATCTACCCTGCTGCGCGCCATCAATCGCTTGCTTGAACCCCCATCGAACAACATCCTGCTCGACGGTGAAGACATCACCACCCTGCCAGTCACCGAACTGCGTAGCCGTATCGGGATGGTCTTTCAACAGGCCAGCATGTTCCCCGGCAGCGTGGCTGAGAATATCGCCCATGCCGCCGCGTTGAAAAAAACAATCCTGCCGCCAGAGCGCATCTACGAGCTGCTTGAAGCCGTCTCGTTGCACACAGAATTTGCCTTGACCGATGCGGCTCAACTCTCCGGCGGCGAGGCGCAACGCGTCGCCTTGGCGCGCACGCTGGCAACCTCCCCCGAAGTCCTGTTGCTCGATGAACCCACCTCGGCACTCGATCCCCACGCTACACGTCAAGTGGAAAAAACCTTGCTGCATCTAAACCGCGAGCGCGGCCTGACATTGATTTGGGTATCGCACACCATCGAGCAGACTCGCCGCGTGGGGGGCAATGTCGTTTTGCTCAACCAGGGCCAGGTTCAGGCCATGGGACGCGTGGCAGAAGTTCTTGATCCGAACGGCCCCTACCAAAAAGTATTGGATTTCGCCGCCGGTGAAGATATTCGCGAATTATCACCACAGAGCCACTGAAAATACCTGACTAACTGACAAAATTATCCAACTGCAAAAATTTCATCACGGTACCCAGATTCTCCACAGGAAGCTAACGTATGATTACACTCCCCGAATTTCCATTGGATGGCTTGGAACGCATTGGCGCGGCGGCGATATTAATTCTCATCTCCCTGTTGATCTCCCGCTGGCGTGAGGCCGATCTCGAAAAAGATTTGCTGATTGCCACGGTGCGCAGTTTCGTGCAACTCATCGCCATTGGCTATGCGCTAGAATTCATCTTCAATCTGGATTCTCCCCTATGGACGCTAACACTCCTCGTCTTTATGACCACCATCGCCGGAAGAACGGCAGCCCAGCGCGGCAAAAAAATCCCCCATGCCCAACGGGTAGCGCTGGTATCGATTGGGCTGGGCAGCGCGCTAACCCTGGGGATTCTGGTGGCCGTAAACGTGTTCACCTTCGACCCCCAGACGATTATCCCCGTAGGTGGCATGGTGATTGGTAATTCGATGTCGGTGGCGGCATTAGTGATGAAACGCCTGGCGGATGATTTCCACACCCAGCGCGGTCAGATTGAAACTTCATTGGCGTTGGGCGCCACCAGTCAGCAGGCTTCCCGCCCACAGTTGCGCACATCCTTGCAAAACGCCATGATCCCGATTGTGGACACGACCAAAACTACCGGGCTGATCAAGCTCCCCGGAGCAATGACCGGCATGATTCTGGCAGGCGCATCCCCGATGGAGGCGGTGCAAATTCAAATTGTGGTGCTGTATATGATTATCGGCGCTTCGGCCTTCACCGGCCTGACTGCCAGCTATCTCACTTACCGCCAGTTTTTCACCCCCGCGCATCAATTAGTTGAATGATTCAAGAAAAAGGTGAGCATAGAGACGTACCCTCCATGCTCGCCTTTTTCGATAATTTTCCTACACCAAACACTTAAAACTGGATACGCGCATCGGCGGGCATGCCGGGCTTGAGCTTCCCTTCGGGGTTGGACAGCACAATCTTGACCGCGAATACCGTACTCTTGCGACCGTCAACGGTCTGCACATTGCGGGGCGTGAACTCAGCCTGATCGGCGATGGCGGCAATCGTGCCCACAAAGGCTTCATCGGGGAATGAATCAACGGCGATTTCCACTTGCTGGCCAAGCTTGACCTGTCCATAGCGATCCTCCGAGATATACACGGTCAACTCCACTTGCGCCAAATCCGCCACTTCCATCACCGGGCCGCCCTGCGCAATCATCTCGCCGATTTCCAGGTTGCGGGTTAGCACCACGCCAGAAGTCGGCGCATAGACGACTGTCTTGGCAAGCTGTACTTCGAGTATTTGCAACGAGGCCTCGGCAGCGACCAGGTTGGCTTCAACCTGCGCAAGGCCGACTTCGGCCAAAGCAACGGCAGCGACGGCTACATCCACCTGCAAAGATTGTTCGCCGCTCAATAACTGTGTCTGCGCGTCGAGAGCATTTTCGTAGCGCGATTGCGCCACCGCTACACGCCCGCGCGCAGCTAGTATATCGGCGCTGGCAGTCTCCGAGAGTATGCGGTCGTAGTCAAGCTGGGCGCGCTCCAGATCGGCCAGAGCAGTGTCCAGTTGCTCCTGGGCAATCTCCTCCACAATTTCGTTCTCATTTGCAGCCGTAGCCTGGGCATGGGTTTGCAGGGCAATTTGATAAGTTGCCTGCGCTGCTGCCAGGGAGGTTTCTGCAGCTACCAGGTCAGAATTACTGGCATCCTGCAGTTCCTGAGCCAAATCGGCTTGCTCTTGAACCACGTCACCGTGCGCAACTTCAACCTCATTCTGTATAGCCTGAATGCGTTCGGCCTTCTGGTAATACCAAACCGGCAGCGTAAACTCCTCCGGCAGTGGGACCAACCAGGCAGCATTGCGGGCCTGCAAATCTTGCAAACGTGCGCCCTGAAGTGCTAACGTATATTGTGAAGTGGCGGCATCCAGTTGCGCTTGCGCCGTGTTTACCGCCGCCTGTGCCACCAGCACGCCCGCCTGTGCCTGACGGTACTGTGCCTGATAGATCGCATCGTCCAGGCGGAACAAGACATCTCCAGCCTGGATCTCGTCACCCTCGTCAACTAACACTTCGACGACTTTACCGCCCAATTCTGAAGCAATCTTAACCTGCTGCGCCGAGACATGTCCCGAACCTTCAATCATATTTTCGGCGGCCTGAGCGGTGGGAAACGCGCCACAGGCACTTAATACAAGCAGTAAAAGTAACGCGATGGGGATAAGCATAAACCGTATTTTCATCGATAAACCTCCATTACAGAGAAACTTAATGTAGTTGCCATTGCGAGAAGCGATCTCACCGAAGATGGCGCAGGCTGCTTCGCTTTGCTCGCAGTGACAAGATATTGAACGCTTCCAATGAACCAAAGTAGCGGCGGATGAGTTCGGCATCGCCGCGGCGGATGGCTTTCAACGGATCAGAGATAGCCGTGAAATAAGCCCTGACGATAAAATTGGGGATCATCCGCACCAGGGCGCGGCTGGCGGGCGAAATGCGCTTTTTTGCCATTTCGAAATAATCCGTCAGCGTTTTGCGGCGAAAATCCAGCAGCGCATCCAACTCGTCGCCGTCGGCATAATCGCCGGAGTGGAAATTTCGGGTCGCAAAAGCTTGTTCGGGCAGTGCTTCCGCATCAACGCCAAAGAGCGGCAACATTTTATAGAGAAACTCGCGCGCCGAGATGCGGCAGGCGTCTCCGCCCCCCAGATTAAAAATTCTCCCGAGTACGCCCTCATGCTCAAGGGCTTGCACCAGAGCCAGACCGGCATCGCTGCTGTGGCACCATTCCAGGGCTGTATTCAGGGGCATGTGGAACATCAAGGGCTGAATATGCAGACGTTCGGTCAGAATGCCGCTCAACCGCAGAATCGTCCACTTTAGGCCAGATGCCTGAATCATCTCTTCAGCCTGGACTTTAGTTTTGGCGTATTCATCCCCATCACTCGGTTCGAGCGGATCGCCAACACGGATTTGGGGATTTTCGACTCGGTCTCCGTAAACGGAGATGGATGAGGTGTACACCAACCGGGCGGCAGGATTCTGCTCGGTGAGGGCGGCCACCAACGAGCGAGTCCCGCCCACGTTGACAGCGCGCGCCAACCCCGGGTTCTCGTCCGCCAGCGGGGGAATCAATGCTGCTGCATGAATCACGCCATCCACCCCACGAACAGCTTCCTGCACCGTATCGGGATTTCGCAAATCGCCATATACAATTTCAACCTGCCCGTTATAGGGCGCAAAACGTTGCCGCTCAAATTTGTGATCCAGATTCAACAAACGAATGTTGTAACGCTGGCGGCGGTTGAACAATTCCTTGAAAGCCTCGAAGCCAACTTCGCCGGAAGCCCCCGTAAGTAGAATGGTTTGTTTTTTCATGATGGCTTCCTATACAATCCGCTTGCGGAAGGCAAGCACGCTGGCTACAAAATAGATCAGGCTCAGGCCAATCAACGGCAGGGTGGATGCCCAAACCGATGCGGCGCTGACTCCGCGCAGCATGATGCCGCGTGTAATTTCCAGAAAGTGTGTCACAGGGAGTAGTTCGCTGTATATATAGGTGAACCAGGGCATATCGTCGCGAGGGTACATCAGCCCTGTGAGGATGATCGCCGGAATGAGTACCAGGAAGATTGCCAGATAAATGGCCTGCATCTGCGTTTGGGAGATATTGGAAATTAACACTCCCATCCCCAGCGAACCGACGATAAAGACCACACTCAACCCCACGAGTTGCCAGAAACTCCCGGCCACGCCCACGCCAAACAACAGATCGCCTAACCACAGTAATGCAAAGAGATTCAAGATGCTAACCAGCAAGTAGGGGATGATTTTGCCCAGCATCAACTCCCAGGATTTGATCGGGGTGACGATGAGCTGTTCCATCGTGCCTTGCTCGCGCTCTTTGACAATCGCCAGCGCACTCAGGATTAGCGCCTGAACTTGAAGAATGATGGGGATCAGCCCAGGTATCATGAAGAGCTTGCTGTCGCTATCGGGGTTGTAGAGTGTTTTTTCGAGCGCGTCAACGGGAATTTGAATCAAGGCTCCCTGCGGCGTGCGCTGAAGCTGCTCCACGAGAATATTCTGGGCAGCCACCTGGCTGATACTGCTCAACTTAAGACGGATAGCCTGGACATCCCCAGGGTCAGTAGCGCCATTGATATAAAACTGTACCTGCACCGTCTCGCCAGCCGCAACCTTGCGGCCAAAACTCTCCGGGATCAGCAAACCCGCATCGACTTGATCGTTATCGATCAAGGACAGAATTTCATCCTCATTGAGAGCATCATAAGTAATTTCAAAATCGTCACTGGCGGTGAAGTTCTCGATATAGCGGCGGCTGGCATCGGTTTTCGAAATATCAGCCACAGCCATAGGGGTGTGCTCGCGGTCAAAATTGACGCCGTAGCCCAACAAAACCAGAAGCAAACCCGGCAGCAGCAGGAGCATCGCCATTGTGCGCGGATCGCGCCAGATATGAAATAACTCCTTGCGCATGATTGTAAATAATCGTTCCATAGTATTACTCCATGTTCATTACACTTGCGTAGGTCATAGCTTATCCATTTACGTCGGAATCCTGCTCTGCCTTGAGACGATATTCAGAAACCAGAGCAATGAACACATCTTCGAGGGAGGGTTGCACTTCCTCGATCTGGCTCACCTGAATTTGGTTGCGAGCCAGATTACGTATGACTTTCTTGAGGAACCTGGCATCAGCCAGCGTAATATGCAACAGCGCCCCATGCACAGAAGCCTCCAGGGTTTCGGGCATCGCATCCAGAATAGCCTGAGCGCGGTCGATGGGGTCACATTCGATTTGCACCAATATTCCAGGCAAACTTGCACGCAAAACATCTGGCTCAGCGATTGCAATCAACTCGCCGCGATACATCATACCGATGGTATTGCAGTATTCGGCTTCGTCCATATAGTGCGTGGTCGCCAAAACACTGACCCCCTGTCCGGCCATCTCATAGATCAAATCCCAAAACTCGCGCCGCGAAACCGGATCTACGCCAGCAGTAGCTTCATCGAGGAAGAGCATCGGGGGTTTGTGGACGACAGCGCAGGCCAGCGCCAGACGCTGCCGCCAGGCTCCCGACAAGTTGCGCGTTAATTCGTTGCGATGATCCGCTAAACCCGATATTTCAATCAACTCAACGATATTTTTAGCACGCTCACCACGCGGCACAGAATACACCGCAGCATAGAATTGCAAGTTTTCGAAAGCCGTCAGATCGTTATATAGAGAGAAGCGTTGCGACATGTAGCCAATTTGTTTTTTAATGGCTTCAGGATCACGGTTGATGTCGTGCCCCAAAACAGTCGCTGTCCCTGAGGAAGGCTTCATAATGCCGCACAACATCCGAATAGTGGTGGTCTTTCCGGCGCCATTCGGGCCGAGCAAACCAAAGATTTCGCCTTTCGGAATGGCAAAGTCGATATTGTTAACCGCCACAAAATCGCCAAAATGTTTCGTCAACTGCTGAGTTTCGATAGCCAGGGCGAAATCACTCATCGTTTGCCTCGCTGTTGCCCAACCAGATACACAAAGACATCTTCCATACTGATCTTCGATGGACGCAAAATATGCACCTCCATTTTCTGGCGCTTGAACTGGGACTGCAAATTCTTAAGAATCCGTTTGGCATTGCCATTACCGTTGCGATTCTGCACAGACAAGCGCAAACGATCTCCAACAGGCCGCCAATCGGAAACGCCATCCGCCTGGTCTACAATGGCGCGCATCGCTTTGCGAGGACGCGCTTTGACTTCGATAACATCAAAGGGCAAATCGCTCGCCAGATCAGCCGGGTTGCCTTGCGATAGAATCTCCCCCTGATGCAGCATAGCAATCTGATGGCAACGTTCGGCCTCGTCCATATAGGGCGTGCTGATGAGTACAGTCACACCCTGCAACACTACTTGCGCTAGTATGCCCCACAGTTCTCTGCGCGAAAGCGGATCTACTCCCGTGGTCGGCTCATCAAGCAGCAATACCTTTGGATCATGCACCAGCGCGCAGGCCAGGGCCAACTTCTTACGCATCCCGCCTGAAAGCAGCGCGCTGCGGCGGTGTTGAAAACGATCCAGGCGGGCAAAATCCAGCAATTGAGCGATACGCGCCTCCCGACGACCATGAGGCACGCCGTTAATATCGGCAAAGAAATTCAGATTTTCGATCACGCTCAAATCCGGGTACAGGCTGAAGGCTTGCGGCATATAGCCAATCAATGAGCGGGCCTGTTCGGCGTTTTTTTGCGTATCAAAACCGGCAATTCGGGTTTGACCGGAAGATAGCTCCATCACCGTGGAAAGAATCCGCAACATAGTCGTTTTCCCGGCTCCGTCAGGGCCAATCAAGCCAAAAAGCTGCCCCTCACCTACTGACAAACTTATCCGGTCAAGCGCCAACCGGGGACGGCGTTTGCCGTAATATTTAGATATATCTCGGGCTTCAATTGCATAATCCATAAAAGCAAACCTCTCACGGGACACTCGATTCAACTCCAATCTTAGCAAGTTCCGCCCAAACGCACAGATGCCAGGCACCATCAATGGCATGACGCCCGTCAATTATTCGATGACGAGCGTCATATATCAGTTTTGTTCCCCGATCAAGCAGCGCCTTTTACAATCCTCTGTGATATGATGAAAGTATGGAACTGCGCCCCATCGAACCCGGCCTATTGCGAATTTTCCGTTATTTCACCAGCATTGCGATGGTCTATTTTGCCGCCCTGGTGTTGTATACCGCCATCCAGACCGGCGCAGGCGATACCTTCCCCCAAATTCAATCCTATCTCAATTTTGGCATTAACCTGATCTTGCTGGGCTATCTCTATTGGGGCTGGCTGCAACGCAAACTCAGAAACTATTATCTCCCCCTGGCGTTGATCGCGGCCACCGTGGTGCCCATTTTCAGCAACCTGATCTATCTGGCGGCTCCGCAAGAAAAGGCCATCGACACCATTATGCGCAGTTGGCTGCTCTTCCCCATTATGGTCGTGCCACTGGTACTAATTGCCTGGCAGTACCGCTTTCGCTATGTGGTGGCATTTATTCTATTTGCTACCGCTGTGGAATATTGGGTGCTGCTGCCGCGCCTAGCCCAAATCAACTTCGATACGCTCCCTATCCTGGGCGCGCCGATGATTCGGGCCTTCGCTTTTGGCACCGTGGGGCATATTGTCACCCGGCTGATCGATACACAACGCATTCAGCGCAAACAATTGCTGCGCGCCAATCTTCGCTTAAGTCAGCACGCCAACACGCTGGAACAGCTCGCCATCAGCCGCGAACGCAATCGCCTAGCGCGCGAGTTGCACGACACCCTGGCGCACACCCTTAGCGGGTTGGCAGTTAATCTGGAAGCCATCAAAATTGTATTGGGCGAGGCCAGCCCCGAGGCACGCCAGATGCTCAATCACGCCCTAAAAAACACCCGCACCGGCCTCAACGACACCCGCCGCGCGCTCAAAGATTTGCGCGCCAAATCCATTGAAGATTTAGGGCTAAATATCGCTATTCGCAATCTGGCACACGATGCGGCTGCCCGCGCCGGGTTTTCCATCCATATCAACATCGAAAACCAGTTCCCCGATCTGCCGCCCGATACCGAACAAGCTCTGTACCGCATCGCGCAAGAATCGCTCGAGAATATCGTCAAACATGCCGCGGCTGAAAATGTATCGGTTTCGCTGACGTTCGCCGACAATCTTCTGGTACTATTGATTGCGGATGACGGCCGCGGAGGTGAGTTTGCAAATTTGGACCTGGGAGAGAAGCACGGTCTGAGAGGGATGCGCGAACGTGCGGCAGGGTTGGGTGCCGCGTTGGAGGTTAGCAGTACCCCCAAAGAGGGCACCCAAATTCAAGTCACCTTGGAGATTCCCGATGATTAGTGTATTCATCTGCGACGATCAGCACATCGTCTGTGAGGGGTTGCAAACCATCTTGCGTGCCAGCCCGGAGATTGAAGTGCTGGGCACAGCACACGATGGTTCGGTGGCGCTGGAGATGCTGGAGCAAATTCAGCCCGATGTCGTGCTGATGGATTTGAAGATGCCGATCATGAACGGGATTATCGCCACCCGCAAAATCCGTCAAAAATACCCCGAAGTTCGCGTGCTGGTATTAACCACCTACGATGACGACGAATGGATTTTTGATGCCATCCGTTCCGGCGCGGCGGGTTATCTACTCAAAGACACCCCACCCGAAAATTTGATTGCAGCCATCCTGGGCACGGCTGCAGGCAAAACATTTTTAGACCCCGATATTGCCGGACGAATTACCGCCAGCTACCGCCAACAAGCACCCGCCAGTACTACCCCATCCAATTTGCAATTTAGCCCGCGCGAGCTGGATATTCTCTCCCTTCTGGCGCAGGGCTTGTCCAATGCCGATATTGCCCAGCAACTCTATCTGAGCGAGGGCACAGTGCGCAACTATACTAGTGAAATTTTCAAGAAGATGGGAGTTTCAGACCGCACCCAGGCCGCGGTGCTGGCATTACGTTATGGGTTGGTGCGCGGTACGTAGCTTTGTCCCATCTCTCGCAATGCAGCAACTTCGTCATCGTCCAAAGCCTGCACCACGCCACCCATGCCGCGGGCGTAGAATAAAGCCTGGGCGGTGGCCTCCACTGCCAGCGTGGCTTTGTAAGCATCCCCCAGAGAACTGCCCACTGTCACCAATCCATGATGCGCCATAATAACCGCGTTTCCATCCCCCGCAGCGTCACAAGTCAGCTGCGCTAATTCATGCGTCCCCGGCCTGGCATAGGGCGCAACCGGAACCGGCCTGCCCAATGCCATCGCCGATTCGTTCAGCAGCATTGGCAAAACAGCCTGCCCAGCGATGCTGAAGGCGGTCGAGAAGGCCGCATGGGTGTGAACAACTGCCGTCACAGCGCTACGCTGCTGATAGAAAACAAGGTGCAAGGCCATTTCACTGGTTGCCTGCCAGCGACCTTCGATCAAATCGCCCCGCAAATCAACCACACAAATATCTTCGATTTCGCGTTCCGCATAGGGAATTGCGCTGGGCGTGATGGCGATATAGCCATTGGCGCGGTCATATACGCTAAGGTTGCCCTGACCATTATGCACCAGACCATCAGCCATGAGCAGCTTCCCCATTGATATAATCTCCGTGCGCAGGTTCTCTAACAGCATCAGGCTATTCCTGTCATCTGCACACTGATACGCCACAGCCGTGCGGCATCAGCAAGATTGTGCGTACGCGGGTCTGAAGAAGCAGCTTTTTCTTTATAGAAATATGCACCACTTACGCCTTCTACCTCCGGTGAGCTTGCCAAAAATAGGCTCGTACACGCGCCTTCTTCCGGGGAAATTCCCCGACTAAAAACTAATGGTTGAAAAAGCGTACCCCAAAAACCATTATTCTGGCTGCCTATGCGGGTGTTGACCAAACCAGGATGCAGTGCATTGGCCGTTACACCAGTTCCTTCCAGGCGGCGAGCCAGTTCATAGGTAAACAAGATATTAGCAAACTTCGAGCGTCCATAGGCCACCCAGCCCATATAGAGGCCTTCACCTTGAAGGCGGTTAAAATTCAACGCATTGCCGCGATGCGCGCCCGAGGCCACATTGACAATGCGCGCCGGTGTGCTGGCTTTGAGCGTGTCGAGGAGTAAATGGGTTAGCAAGAAATAACTAAGATGATTGAGGGCAAAGGTCATCTCGATGCCATCTTCGCTAAATTGCCGCCGCATAAAATAGTTCCCCGCGTTATTGACCAGTACATCCAGACGCGGGTATTTTTGCTCAAACGCCTCTGCTAAAATTCGGATTTGCGCTTGCGAAGATAAATCGGCTACCAGGGCATCAGCCTGCCCGCCGGTTTCACGGATGCCACTCACAATTGCTTCGCATTTCACAGGGTTGCGCCCCACCACAACCACATGCGCCCCCCGACGCGCCAGCGTTTCGGCGGTCACTTTGCCAATACCTGCTGTAGCGCCTGTAACCATGCATATTTTTCCGTCCATTTGATATTGTTCACTCATAGCTAATCTCCTATTAAACTTTTTCGGGTATTATAACGCCAAGCAAATGAAAAAATACTTCAAACGACACATCGCTCTTACCAACGAACATGGCTCATGGGTTTTCTTGTTCAGCCCGCTGCTGATTGGCATCTTTGCCGGAGGAAATTTCTCCAGCATTTCGATGTATCTCGTCTTCGCAGCGCTGGCCGGGTTCCTCATCCGGCAGCCAATTGTAATCGCCGTTAAAGCTTATTCTGGCCGCCGTCCGCGCAGCGATTTGCCTGCGGCGCGCTTCTGGATGGTCGTCTATGGTGCAATTGGCCTGTTGATGGTCGTCGGGCTGGTCGTGTGCGGTTTTGGTTACGTACTCTGGCTGGCTGTGCCAGGCGTGCCCGTATTCATATGGCATCTCTTCCTCATCAGGCGGCGGGCAGAAAGACGTCAGATCGGCGTGGAGGTGGTTGCTAGCGGCGTACTGGCCTTAAGCGCCCCGGCGGCTTATTGGGTCGGCGCCGGAACGGCAGAACCCCTGGGCTGGTGGCTGTGGGCGCTGGTTTGGCTGCAATCGGCAGCCTCAATTGTGTATGCCTATTTGAGACTGGAACAACGTTCATGGACAGAATCGCCCCCGGTGCGAGTTCGCCTTTCTGAGGGACGCCGCGCCCTCTTGTATACGAGTTTCAATCTTGGGGTTGTGTTGATTCTCGGTTTGATGGGTATCCTGTCCCCGTGGTTATTTCTGCCCTATCTGGCCCAATGGCTCGAAACCCTGTGGGGAACACTGAATCCCGCGGAAGGCGCCCGGCCCACCCAGATCGGCTTCCGGCAACTGGCTGTGAGTATTTTCTTCACAATCCTTTTTATTCTGACATGGTAAATGGCACAACTCAAACGGGCCTTTGGTGTTTTAGTACCTGAGCATCTGGTCAAGAAAACCAGAGTAATGTACAATCCCACAGAGCTACCTATTGATATTCAAACCGATTAAACCCATTTTGGAGGCATATCCATGAACGAAATTACCAGTGACGATAAACTTTGGGCTGCCCTGGGCTACCCGCTGCCAATCGTAGCGTTGATTGCGATCTTGATGGAAGACAAGAAAGCGCGCCCATTTATCAAATACCACGCTATTCAATCCCTGGCGTTGAATGTAGCCATCTTTGTTGCGATGGTCATCCTCGCTATTACAGTTGTTGGCGCCATCTGTGCCCCACTGTTATGGTTTGTTACGCTGTGGCCCGCGTTTGATTCATATAGCGGAAAATATACCGAATTGCCAGTATTATCTGATTTCATCAAGAAACAGGGCTGGGTATAAACCCCTCGGTTAATGAATTTTTAAAAAGCACGCCTGTGGGCGTGCTTTTTATATTTGGACAGATTATTACCGTGAAATTATTGGCATTTTTCGATTAGGTGCTTTATAATTACGTGCAGACTGAGTAATTTCAAACCTCATTCGCAATTTATAACCAATTGCAGGGGAGAGTCTCGAGCTGATTTCAGCATCGGGCACCGAAGGGGCAAATCTGGCGAAACGCCGCCGGATGAAACTCTCAGGTAAACGGACCCTGCTTTTGAGTACACTCTGGAAAGTCGTACAGGAAACTTGTACGACACCGACGGGGCAAGCCGCTAAAATGGCGAATCTCTCAGGTCTACGACAGAGCGCACGCTGAGTATTTACGCGTGCGTTTTTTTTGTGCGAAATAGCGTCTTCCACTCGCTCTTTCGCCATTCCAGCGCATGAACGCTGGAGATGTCAGTCAATTTTTACAAATCAATTTTCTGATAAGGAGATTCTCATGAACGCCCCCAAAAATTTGAAATATACAGAGAATGACGAATGGATCCGTGTTAGCGGTGATATTGGCGAAGTTGGAATTACCGACTATGCCCAGGACCAACTCTCAGATATTGTTTTCGTCGAATATCTGGTAGATGGAGGCGATACGGTTGCCAAAGGCGATGCATGTGCCACGGTTGAATCCGTCAAAGCGGCTGCGGATGTATATCTGCCCGTGAGCGGCGAGATCATCGCTGTCAATGAAGACCTGCCCGACGCCCCCGAATCGGTCAATGGCGATGCTTTTGGAGCCTGGATGGTCAAGATCAAACTCAGCGATCCTGCTGAACTTGACGGCTTGATGGATGCGGATGCTTATGCCGCAATGGAACGGGATCACTAAACTGGTAATTAGGTATCTGGAATTAGGCATCCGGTTACGAATTACCAAAGCGCCTAATCCCTAATCGCCTGATCAAAGGAGTAACAATGTTCTTACCGCATACCGATGCCGACCGGGAAGCCATGCTGCGCACAATTGGGGTGAAAAGCATGGAAGACCTCTTCACAGATTTGCCCGCCTGTGATCTCTTCCCTACAATGGGGTTGCCCGATGGCATCACCGAAATGGAAGCTTTGGCCGAATTCACACAGATTGCTGAGGCCAACGAAACAACCGCCGAATTAGTTTCATTTTTGGGCGCTGGGGCCTATAACCACTATTCGCCATCCGTGGTTGATTCAATTCTACGCCGCGGTGAATTTTATACGGCTTATACACCCTACCAGCCAGAAATTTCCCAGGGCACTTTACAAGCCATTTTTGAATATCAGAGCATGATCGCAGCCCTGACCGGCATGGATGTTTCCAACGCCTCGCATTATGATGGCGCAACCGCCGTGGCCGAAGCTGTCAATATGGCCTGGCACAACTTCCGCGGGCGCCGCGCGAAGATCGTACTCTCCCCGGGGCTGCACCCCCACTACCGTGAAACAGTTCATACCTATGTGGAAGGTGCGAATATCCAGCTTATTGGCGAAGATACTCCTCCCGAGGCTGGCCCCGAAGCGTTGATGGCGCTCATCGATAAAGATACCGCCCTGGTCTCAGTACAATACCCTGATTTCTTTGGCCGCATCTACGACTATACGAAACTCGTCCAGGCAGCGCATGAAGCTGGCGCGCTGGTTGCCATTCACGTCAACCCACTTGCGCTGGGCCTGCTCACTCCCCCTGGCAAATTCGACGCCGACATCGTCACTGGCGAAGGCCAAAGCCTGGGCATCCCGCTTTCGTTTGGCGGCCCCTATTTGGGTATTTTCGCCACGAAAGACAAATACGTACGCAAAATGGCTGGGCGTCTTGTGGGCGAAACCACCGATACACGCGGTCAGCGCGGCTACGTGCTCACACTAAGTACCCGCGAACAACATATTCGCCGCGAACGGGCTACATCCAATATCTGCACCAATCAGGGTTTGCTGGCGCTGGCTGCGGCAATCTACCTGAGCCTGTTGGGGAAAAACGGGCTGCGCCAGGTAGCCGAACTCAACTACCACAAAGCCCACTACGCCGCTGAGCAAATCGCGGCATTGCCCGGCTTTGAACTAGCCTTCGACGAACCCTTCTTCAACGAGTTCACCTTGCGCTGCCCCAAATCGGCTGTCGAAATCAACGCCGACTTGCTCGATTATGATATTCTGGGCGGTTTTGAACTCAGCAGCGCCTACGACGGCATGGAAAATCACCTGCTCGTCGCCGTAACCGAAATGAATTCCCGCGAAGAGATAGACCTGCTCGTTAGCGCCCTCCAGGAGGTTTCCAATGCCTGAGCCGACTGTATTTGACCTTTCTTCCCCCGGACGGCAGGGAGCCTACTTCCCTGAAGCCGATGTTCCTGTCAAGCCAATTTCGGATGCGCTGCTACGTGAGGATTTACCCCTCCCCGAGATGGCCGAAATCGATGTGGTGCGGCACTACACGCGGCTCTCGCAGTTGAATCACGGTGTTGATACCGGATTCTACCCTCTGGGGTCGTGTACTATGAAATACAATCCCAAAATCAACGAAGTCACTGCCCGCATGCCCGGCTTCGCCCAGATTCACCCCTTCCAACCCATTGAAACCGTGCAAGGCGCTATCGGCCTGATGTACGAATTGCAAGAGTGGCTCGGCGCGATCAGCGGCTTCGCTGGCATCACGCTGCAACCTGCGGCAGGCGCCCACGGCGAACTGACCGGCGTTCTAATTATTAATGCCTACCATCGTTCGCGCGGCGATCACAAACGCAAGAAAATGCTGATCCCCGATTCAGCCCACGGCACCAACCCGGCCACATCGGCCATGAGCGATTTGCAGGTTGTGCAAATCCCCTCGGATGCGCGCGGCAACGTAGACCTGGAAGCCCTCAAAGCTGAATGCGACGACACGCTGGCTGGTATCATGATCACCAATCCCAACACACTGGGGTTATTCGATGAGAATATCCAGCTGATTTGTGAGATGGTGCATGAGGCCGGTGGCCTGGTCTATGGCGATGGAGCCAATCTCAATGCAATGATGGGCATCTCGCGCCCTGCCGATTGCGGCGTGGATGTTTTACACTTCAATCTGCACAAAACCTTCGCCACCCCCCACGGCGGCGGCGGCCCTGGCTCCGGCCCCGTAGGTGTCACGGCTGAACTGGCCCCCTTCTTGCCCGGCCCAATTGCAGCTGTTTTGGATGAAGGCTCGGATGAAGAGCCGCCGTTTTACGGCTTCGTGACCCCCGAGCAAAGTATCGGGCGCGTCAAAGCCTTCCACGGTCATTTTGGCATCATGGTGCGGGCGTTCACCTACATGATGATGCTCGGCGGCAGCGGCCTGCGTGAGGCTTCGGAACATGCCGTACTCAACGCAAACTACTTGCAGGCGCGCTTGCGCGATACCTATACAATTCCACATGACCGCATCTGTATGCACGAATTCGTCATGGAAGGCCACTGGGACGATGTGCCCGACATTCACGCGCTGGATATTTCCAAGCGGCTGATGGATTTCGGTTTCCACCCACCCACGAATTACTTCCCGTTGATCGTGCCCGAAGCCCTGATGATCGAGCCAACCGAAACCGAGAGCAAAGAAACCCTGGATGCTTTCGCCGATGTGCTGATTCAGATTGCCGATGAAGCACGCACAAATCCTGAGTTGTTACAAACGGCACCCCATAACACGCCCTTTGGACGACTGGATGAAGTGAAAGCCGCCCGCGAGTTAGTGCTCTGTTGTTGGCTGCCCGAAAACATGGAATAAGCCCCACCCCTAACCACAGATTTATAAAAGAGAAGGCATGGCAACGCAATGTTGCCATGCCTTCTCTTTTTTGCAGTGGTAAAATTGCTTGCTCCAAAATCCATCATGGAAGGAAATTTGCATGACATCTCAAGAAAATGTTCATTTCGTTGAGCCTAGCAGCACTATCGAGGCGCATCTACCAGATGGACGTGTGTTATCGGGTCCACGCGGTGCTACTGCGGGTTTATTTCTTGATGCGATTCAAGGCGAATTTACGGTACCGATTGTCGGCGCGGTTATCAACGGTCAACTGCGCGAATTAACATATCCACTCGATTTCGATGCCAAGATTCGCCCGATCACACTGCACGATCCTGATGGTATGCGTTTTTATCGTCGATCACTGACATTTGTGCTCGAAAAAGCATTCCACGAACTTTTTCCACGGGCTATCCTGTCCATCGATCATTCAATCGCTTCGGGGGGTTATTTTTGTCAGGTCTTCAATAACGCTACGCTGGATGAAGAACACCTCGCCAATCTGGAAACACGCATGAGGGAAATTGTCGAACAAGATATTCCCTTTATTCGCGAGCGAGTCCCCATCCGTGATGCGATTGCCTACTTTGAGAAAAAAGGCTACCGCGATAAAGTTCAATTGCTCAAACATCGCAAAAAAGATTATCTGGTCTTATACAATCTAAACGATCATCGCGACTATCATCATGGCTATATGGTACCCTCCAGCGGCTATCTGAAATGGTTCAAAATTGCGCCGATGGGCGACGGTTTTGTAATGCGTTTTCCACGCCGCCATCGTCCTACAGAAATTTTACCCATGCCAGATTTCAGCACACTGCTGAATACATTTCGTCAATATGGCGACTGGCTGCAACGTCTCAATATCGACAATGTTGGCACTTTGAATCAGGCAATCTTCGAAAATCGCACCCGCGAATTAATTCTGGTTGCCGAAGCGCTCCACGAAGGACGCATCGCTGAGATTGCCAGCCTAATTGCGCAACAAATTGACCAAATACGCGTCATCCTGATTGCCGGACCTTCATCATCGGGAAAAACAACATTCTCAAAACGGCTTAGTATCCAGTTACTCGCACGCGGTATTTCCCCTTTCCCGCTGGAAATGGATAATTATTTTGTGGATCGCGATTTAACGCCGCGCGACGAGAATGGCGAATTTGATTTTGAAACCATCAAGGCGGTCAATACGCAACGCCTGGGCGAAGAACTGGCAAAACTCATCGCCGGAGAAAGTGTTCAATTGCCGCATTTCGATTTCAAAACCGGCGTCAGCAGCCCCGGCGAGGTGATTCAACTTCACCCCGGGCAAATCGTCATCCTGGAGGGCATCCACGGGTTGAATCCAGAATTGATCCCCAAGACGCCTCAGGAACACACCTTCCGCATTTACACATCTGCGCTCACACAATTAAACCTAGACTGGCACAATCGCGTTTCCACCACGGATACTCGCCTGATTCGGCGCATTGTGCGCGATGCCCGCGAACGTGGATATTCTGCCCAGGATACAATAGCCCGGTGGGAATCTGTCCGTCGCGGCGAAAAACGGAATATCTTCCCCTATCAAAACAACGCCAATATCATGTTCAACTCAGCCATGGTGTACGAACTCGCAGCGCTAAAACCCCTTGCTGAACCCGTTCTGCGGCAAGTTCCATATGGAACCCCGGAGCATATTGAAGCCAAACGCCTGCTAACCATGCTCGAATGGTTCCTGCCCATCGAAAGCGAGTTCATTCCGGACAACTCGCTGCTGCGAGAATTTATTGGTTCGTCCATTCTTAAAGATTTCAAAATCTGGAAACGTTAGCACGAACAACACAAGGATTTGCTATGACCTGGGAAAATAAACTTATGCGTACAGTGCGTTGTCGCAATCTTCAAACTCGCGGCACTCTGGCGAACCTGCTAACAGCCATCGCCGATGAGGGTGGAGTTGTTGGTGCAATTCAACTGATTAAAGAAAGCTCGCGAGCCGTTGTGCGCGATATAACAATTTACGCAGATGACGAAAAACAACTGGCGAGCATTTTAGCTATTATGGCAGAAAATCCCGGCACACGTATTCTGGAAGTACGCGATGATGTGCTGGAACTCCACCGGCAGGGGAAAATTGCCATCCGCAGCCGCTACACCATAGACGATCTGTACACCATGCGGAGAGTTTACACCCCCGGTGTGGCCGAAGTCTGCCTGAAGATTGCCAAAGATTCCGAACTGGCGCGCACCTACACAGCGATCAGCCATCTGGTGGCGATTGTTACCGATGGAACGGCGATCCTGGGGCTGGGTGATATTGGCCCCGTGGCCGGGATGCCGGTGATGGAGGGCAAAGCCATGCTGATGGAGTCCTTGGTTGGCCTATCAGGCGTCCCCATCTTGCTCAATACCAAAGATACAGATGAAATTGTAGATACGATAGCCAATATCGCCCCCACCTTTGCCGCCATCCAACTCGAAGATATTTCCGCGCCGCGCTGTTTCGAGATCGAAACTCAACTGCAAGCGCGGCTCAACATCCCGGTGATGCACGACGATCAACATGGCACCGCTGTGGTGACAATTGCCGCGCTGACAAACGCCTGCCGCCAATCCAATATGGATATCAAGCAGGCTGTGGTCGGCCAGATTGGGCTAGGAGCTGCCGGTTTGGCAACTTGCAAAATGCTGATGAGTCATACTGGCAGCCCTGTGCTCGGAGCAGACCTGTCGCTCAACGCGCTAACCCGCCTGGAAGCGTTGGGCGGAAAACCATCCACCCTGGCAGAGATTATGGCGCAGGCCGATATTGTGATTGCCACAACCGGCGCACCGGGCCTGATTAAGCCGGAAATGGTGCGCGCCGGGCAGATCATTCTGGCGCTCTCCAACCCCAGCCCCGAGATCGCCCCCGATGCCGCGCTTGCAGCAGGCGCGGCCTTCGCGGCCGATGGCACTTCTGTCAATAATGTACTGGGTTTTCCTGGGATTCTGCGAGGCGCGGTAGATGCCCAAGTTCCCTATATTAGCCAGAAAATGTATCTCGCCGCGGCAAAAACGATTGCTGATCTGGCAAATGGTGATGAACTGGTACCCAATCCTCTGGACAAAAATGTTCATCAAGCTGTGGCGCGTGCTGTTGTAGAACAAGCCATTCAGGAAGGCCTTTGCAAAGCTGAATTTGTTACCTATATGGAGGATTAACGAATGACCAGCCAACAATTCAAAGAACGCCGCGTGCAACGCGAAAAGAAACTGCGCATTCAGCGCATTGTCCTGATTGCCATATTAATTATTTCAACAATTCTCATCATTTATGGCAGCCAAAAACGCAGGCCACAAACCACAATTACTCTAGGAGAAAATATGACACAAACCACATCGGGGTTACAATATGAAGACACTGTCTCCGGCACTGGCCCGGCGGCACAAACTGGCGATAAGGTACAGGTTCACTACACCGGATGGCTGGAAAATGGCACCAAATTTGATTCGTCCGTGGACCGCAATGAGCCTTTTGAATTCCCGCTAGGCGCGGGCATGGTGATTCAGGGATGGGATGAGGGGGTTGCGGGGATGCAGGTTGGCGGCACAAGAAAGCTGGTGATTCCCCCAGAGTTAGGCTATGGCGCCCGCGGGGCTGGAGGGGTGATTCCACCTAATGCAACGCTGATTTTCGAGGTGGAGTTGCTGGTGATCAACCCCTAACACAAAAAAGACCTCCGAGATTTAGCTTCTTCGCCCGGCTCGAAGTGCTACGCAAAAAATCTCGGAGGTCTAAATTTAGATTATGCCAATTCAGCTTCAAGCAGCTTGCCAAGGCGGGCGATGCCGATATGAATATTTTCGGGGGAAGCATTAGAGAAGTTCAGGCGCATGGTATTTGCGCCGACCCCATCGGGGTGGAAGGGGCCTCCGGGAACAAAGGCTACCCGTAACTCAACTGCCTTTGGCAGCAATTCAGTAGCATCCAGCCCTTTGGGTAGCACCACCCAAAGGAACATACCACCTTCGGGCCGAGTCCAGCTCACCCCCGGCGGGAAATGTTCCTCAAGGGCTGCCAGCATCACATCCAGGCGTTCCGCATAGGTTTCACGAATCACCTTATTATATTCGTCCAAAAAACCATCCCGAGCCACTTCATAGGCCACCATCTGATTAATGGAGGAGGTATGTAGATCGGCGGCTTGCTTGGCTTGCACAATTTTGGCAATGACCGGCTTATCGGCTATCATCCAAGCTACGCGAATGCCTGGGGCCAACAGTTTGGAGAACGTACTCAGATAAATCACATTGCCGGTGTATTCCTTACCGGTGATGCGGCGATATTTTCGATCTACAACCATCACCGGGGAAATCGGCTCCCCTCGATAGCGCAACTTACCATAGGGATCATCTTCGACAATCGGCACGCCGTAGCGGTCGGCCAACTCGACGAGATGTTGGCGTCGCTCCAGCGACATGGTCACACCGCTGGGGTTTTGGAAATTTGGCACCACATAGATAAATTTAGGATCTTGTTTCAGCACATCTTCAAGCAAATCGGTACGCATGCCTTGCTCATCCATTGGCACGGTGAGATACTCCACCCCGTAGGAATCCCAAGCTTGCAGCGCGCCCAAATAAGTGGGCGATTCGACCACAATTTTATCGCCAGGGCTAATGAATAAACGTCCCAAAAAATCGAGCGCCTGCTGCGAACCAGTTGTGATCTGAATATTAGCAAGGTCGGCCTGAATGCCAAATTGCTCAGAATAGTCGGCGATCATTTGGCGCAAGGGGACAAAGCCCTCGGTAATACTATACTGCAAAGATACTGCGCCCGCTTCTTCAAAAATCAGTTGGGTGGCTTCTTTAAACGCTTCTAGCGGGAAGACTTCTGGGGCGGGTAATCCACCGGCAAACGAAATTACATTCGGCGCGCTGGAGTGTTTGAGGATTTCGCGAATAACCGAACTTTTCATTCGCTGCGCCTGATTTGAGAACTTTTTCTCCCAGAGTGTTTGCATTTTTTCTCCTTTACGATCTACAAGCTTTGGATTGTCATTTCGAGCCAGAGGTCGGAAATCTCTGGGGATTGGCGTGAATATGATCTAAAATAACCGCGGGGGGGTCATTAATCGACACTTCACCGTACAGATTGGTATCCAGCAACCATACTGCCAGCAACCAGAGATTTAAACGCAATGGCATGACTGAGACAAGCGCATGGCGGATTAATCCTAAAGCGTCGCCATGAATACTAACAAATAACATCCCCAATTCCCCTACAAAGAACAGGCTAAACACAATCAGGATGCCACGCTGATGTTGGTTGGAAGGCTTGAAAACAACCAGCCCGGCCCAGCCTAACAGCATCGCCAACTGCACCCAGACCACTACACTGGTTTTCGGGTGGAGCACATCACCGATCGAATATACATAGGGGGAAACGAATTCATAATCGGGTTTAGAATATGGCTGCAAATTTTCAATAAAAGGAATGCGGGCTACCTTCCAGGCATGGGAAAGTGCCCAGCCAGGATGAGTCAGCAAATATTGTGTGTACAGGCCCGAACCATTTTCAGCCGTCCAGACAATCAGGTCTGCAATCTCTGCCCGGTCATAATCATAAGACCCGCCCAGTAAATTAGCATACTTATAAAGTGGTTCCGGGGTAGGCAGGCCGCGCTTGATAAACCAGGCTTCGCGCTCCGGATATGGAAGAATCCGCATATACAGGTTATTGAAAAATGAATTCATCCAGCGGTCACTTCGATAGAGAAGAGAATTTTGTAACCCAAATACTGCCAGACAAAATAATGCAACCACCAAGAACAGGTGAACCGACGTGCTTCTACGTGCTGCAGGAATAACCAACGCGAGTGTACAACTTACGCCGATCAAAAGGATCATGTAAACATTCGTATCACGCGAGAATCCCCAACTGACCAGCGTCATACCCCAGAGTACAAAAAGAAGCCAGGTGGACCAGCGGATATTTTTTTTATCGCGCGCAATGCGCGCAACAAATTCGATGCTCAAGGCAAAGGTCAGCGCCCACATGGAAAAAGACAGCGATTCAGACTGAACCACACGATCCCAGTCGGCCAGTTGCGGCACAAAGACAAATCCCAGAACAAGTGCTGCGATAACTACTCTCAACCAATTTGAGCGTAATTTGCTGGCTAAAATAACTGACAGAACACTCCATGAAAGAATAGACAGTGCCGCTTGCAAGCCCGAAAGGCAATTCAAATCCGCGTAGACCAGTCGGGGAATGAGCCTTTCAGGCTTGCTATACTCTGGGACAAGCATTTCTGGATTGACTCCCCCCAGTTTATAGACCAAAGTGATGAAGGCAGGCCGGTTTGAGGTAAAGAAATCGGATGAAAATACATTTTCACCAGAAAGAGCGATGAACTTCTCCGAATCGCTGGTAAGCAGCGCCTCACATATATTGCCATACGCATTCAGGCGAATACGCGCCCCAATAACCAATATTGCAATTACAGCAATCCAACTCAAGATTTGAGTGAACTTTGAACGCGGCGCTGGCATCGGCTCAAGCCCTTGAAATAAATACCAAACAGCCAAAAATAAGATCGTACCCCCCAACAAATGGAAGCTATCTCCCAGCACTTCACCAATTCGATTATAGAGAATTTCCTGCCCAGCTAACAGGAGACTGCCCAAACTCACCACAACATAGGCGTACTTGCCCGTTTGACGCTTGAACAACGCGTATCCCGCAAAACCCAAAGGGAGTACAACGCCATAGAGCATCAATAAATCTGTAAGCCAGCGCATGGGGCGGTTGCGAGCCATCAAATCCACATATTGCACAAAGACGGATTGCTCAGGGGCAAACCAATCTACCGCCGCGGTAATCTGGGTAAGCAACAGCAAAACCAGACCAGCTGTCAACCCTAACAGTGTACTAACAGCAACTACCTTCTTTATCGAAGCTCTGAACTTGAATTTCAGTACTGCCCCCATCCCCATTAGCCCCCAAAACACAATTTTTGACAGAAAATACCAACTTTTCAGTGCGAAGGGAAAAAATTTAACGCTGAGTGTTAATTCAAAGACCTCAGCCAGGCCAAGCACCATCAATGCGGCTGATAGCGCGACTGCAAACCCATCGCGCCGACGGACTGCGTGCGCAAAAAACAACCCGCCGCCCGCAACGAGAAAAACAATCAGCAAGCCGTTGAGATAAATCATTCAGAATAAATCAAGACCTCCGAGGTTTTGCTTCTTCGCGACACTTGAAGTGCTTCGCGAAAACCTCGGAGGTCTACTATTCATTATTTCGGGAAGCGGCGCAAAACCGTTGCCGCGCCGGGTAATGTTACGCGGTCACCCGCACTCAACTCAGCAGGCGATTTACTGGCTTTGTCCGGAGCACCCTGATAGATGAAAATTTTCGTATCCATCTTGGCGAACTTCATATCCACAAAAGCCTGACCGAGCAAATAACCTTCGCTATCCGCGGCGCAGCTTGTGACCGTGCCAATCACGCGCCCTTTGTCATCTACCACCGGATCGCCGGGATGCGCCATGCGCACGCGCTGCTCATCGAAGCGGAAGCGCACCACAATACCCTTGCGTTTGGCTTCACGAGCCAGGAAAGAATCACGCCCGATGAACCATGGCTTATAGGTCTTCACATAAGAACCAAAACCGCCTTCGGCGACACCGTTGCCTAAATCGCCAGCCATTTCGTGGCCGTAAAGCGGCAGACCAGCTTCCGTGCGCAGCGAATCGCGCGCACCCAAACCAACCGGAACCAGGCCAAAAGGCTTGCCAATTTCGAGTAGTTTTCTAAAGAGTTCCTGGGCTTTGTCGGGATGTACAAACAATTCAAAGGCCATCTTTTCGCCGGTGTAACCGGTGCGAGAGACGATTAAATCAATCCCTCCGACTACGGCATCACACAACTCGGTGCGCTTGAGTTTCATAATTTTCTTGCGGTCGGCATCGCTCACGCCCATTGCCAGCAGAATGTCGCGCGAGCGCGGGCCTTGTAGAGGAATGTCTACACGCATATCTGCGCCTTCCTTGGGGTCGCGCAGGTTGCGCAAGTTCACGCCGCGGCCAAAGGCCAGCGCCCACGGGCGGGCGTTGTCAATTTTCACTTTGCCCTCCCGCACAGCGTTGAGCCAGGCCCAGTCTTTATCGTCATTGGAGGCGTTGACCACCACCAGATAGACTTCATCTGCGCGGCGATAGATCAGCAGATCGTCGATCACTTCGGCATCGGGGGTCAGGAAATGCGTATACAGCGATTGGCCCACGCCCAACGAAGTGACATCGTTGCCACACACGCTGTCTAAAAAGGCCGCTGCTTCGGGGCCTTCGGCCTGATACACGCCCATGTGGGCGGCGTCGAAAATCCCGGCGGCTTCACGCACGGCCATGTGCTCTTCCATCACCGAGCCGTAGCGCACGGGCATTTCCCACCCGGCAAACGGAACCATACGCCCGCCCAATTCAACGTGCAAATCATAAATCGAAGTGCGGCGGATCGGGCCTTCTTTCTCTTCCCATTTGAATTCGGGTAAAGGATCGCCAGCCCCGGAGGTGACGCCGATAAACCAAGGTTTGCCACTGTCAGGGATTTCTACACCCGCGACAGGAAGTTCATCTGCCTGCTGGGTGGAGTGCCGTACCCAAACCGGACCCTGCACTTTGCGCAGCAGGTCGTCATCAAACTTGACATAGCCATCCGAAAGATCGCGCAGCCACGCGGCGGTGAGAGCGGCCTTTTCGCCCGGTACGCTCAGGCGATAGAGTTTCGATTCCAGGCAGCGCAGGGTGGCGAGAATCTCGCCGCCGGGGGCAGTAAAGCGCGTGAAGTGCGCCTCACCCACACCGAGCGAGTCCACGTCACTCGCCATGACGGTGTGTAAAAACTGCCGGACGCGTTCCCCGCCCAAATCGAAGGCCACCACGTCGCCAGAATATTCATCATCCAAATAATAAAAATGCGGATACCCAGCCGAACCGGGTTCAAAGTCAATCCCGGCCAGCGTGGAAAGCTCACGCACTTTGAGTTTGGCGTTCTGGAAAGCTTCGAAATCAACTTTGGCACGCAGCGCCTTGCCCTGATAATAAGGCGTGGCTGCCAAAAGAATATCGGCTATGGCATCGGCCAGGGCGATGGATTCTTTTTCCTTGAAGCCGCGCTGCGTGACCCAGGGCATACCCATGCGCACGCCCGAAGGACGCAGCGCCGAGCGGTCGCCAGGGATGGTGTTGCGATTGGTGGTAATGCCCGCCAGATCGAGTAGGCGAGCCGCCAGATCACCGCTGAGGGTGGCACCACCCGCGCCCTTGATGGATTTGGTATCGAGATTCATCAGGTGCGTATTGGTGCCGCCAAAGGGGATTGTGAAGCCGCGCTCAGCAAGGCGGTCGGTGAAGGCTTTGCAGTTCGCCACGACCTGGGTTTGTAACTCTTTAAATTGATCCGTTTGAGCAATCTTGAAGGCCAGCGCCATGGCCGCGAAAACATTAACATGCGGCCCGCCTTGCTCACCAGGAAAGACGGCGCGGTCGAGTTTGCGGGCGATGACGGGGTCAGTGGTCATCAGGATGGCGCCGCGCGGCCCGTTGAGGGTCTTGTGCGTGGTGGATGAGACCACATCGGCGATGCCCACCGGGGAGGGGTAGACACCCGCGGCCACCAGCCCAGCGACGTGGGCAATGTCGGTAAGCAGGTATGC
This sequence comes from Chloroflexota bacterium, assembly GCA_018648225.1. Classification (NCBI taxonomy): domain Bacteria; kingdom Bacillati; phylum Chloroflexota; species Chloroflexota bacterium. The sequence goes on along the minus strand of JABGRQ010000077.1, from coordinate 44,530 downwards.
GCCAACTTTGTCGGCGATTTCGCGGAAGCGTTTCCAGTCAATCTGCCAGGGGTAAGATGAGACCCCGGCAATAATCATCTTGGGCTTGTGCTCGAGGGCGATGGCTTCAACGTTATCGTAATTGATTTGCTCAGTTTCAGGGTCAATCGAATAGGAGACAATATTATAGTATTTGCCCGAACGGTTGACACGCGAACCGTGCGACAGGTGACCGCCGAAGAGCAAATCCATGCCCATGACGGTATCGCCGGGCTGCACGAGGGCGTGATACACGGCGTTATTGGCCGGGCCGCCAGAGAGCGCCTGCACGTTAACGTAGACATCATCGGCATCAACACCTTCGGCAGTAGCGGCGAAGGCTTCGGCACAGCGGCGGCGCGCCAGCGCTTCGACCACGTTGGCGTATTCCACGCCTTTGTAGTAGCGCGGATCGGAATAGCGGCGATCTTCAGCGAGACGGTTGTCATAATCGAAGATTTCGTCTTCGGTTTGCCAGCGGGTGTGCTCGGAGGGATAGCCTTCGGCGTAAATATTGTGGAAGGCTGTCGAGAGGGCTTCGCGCACAGCCATCGGCGAAGTACTTTCGCTAGGGATCAAAATTAGCTTGCGATATTGGCGCTCGGCTTCAATTTCGGTTAAATCAGCAAGTTTGGGGTCTAAATCGGCAATGGTACCGCGGAAGAGAAAGTCGGACATGGAGTGCTCCTGGTTCGTGGGTCAAATTGTCAGTTAGTCAAAATAGTTAGTTGTCAGACAACTAGAATTGTAATCCTGGGAAATGCGGGGGTCAAGTTATGAATGGCATGATTGCAAAAACTCAATCATCAACGGGTTGACTTCCTCCGGTCGTTCGTAATGCGGGATATGCCCGGCATCTTCGATGGTATGAAACACGGCGCGGGGAATCATCTGCATCAGGTCGGCGCTGAATTTATAAGGCACAGTGGTATCTTGCTTACCCCAGATGAGTTGCACAGGGGTATCCATCTGCCCAACGGCACGGTAGACAGCACTCTGGTTTGTGAGCATCTCGGCGCGCAAGGTGGAGAGCAATGCACGTTTGAAGCCCTGATAGCGCATCTGTGGACGATAGCGGGCATTAAAGTGTTCTATCTGCTGCGGGTCGTAAAAATCGCTGGCCATGCTTTTGAGCAGCATCCCGTCCCCAAGCAAGCCAAAGAAAAGTTCACCCATGCCAGGGAGCAAGATCAGGTTGAAATACCATGTGCGCGGCATAGGGAATCCTGCCGGGTCTACCAGAATCAACTTCGAGAGGCATTCTTTGTGACGGCGCAAAAAATTAGCAGCGATGACGCCTCCCATGGAGAGGCCGATCAACCTGAAAGGAGTCCGAAGTTCCAGCGCGTCGATCAGTTCCAATAACTGTCGGTCGAACAAATCCAGATCGTAGCACGTGCGCGGCCGGTCGGAATATCCCCGCCCGTAAAGGTCATAACGCAAAACGCGATAACCCGATTGAGTGAGAAATTCGAAAGTGGGCTGCCAGATGAAGTACGGCACGGAGAAACCATGCACCAGCACGACTAAGGGGGCGTCGGCAGGGCCGCTCAACTCGTAATGCGTGAAACCAGCGGAGAGTTGAACGAATTCGCCGGGGAGCGTGGCGCGGGCGGCGGCATCGAGAGTGAGGGTTTCGGTAAAGTAGGGAAAGGACATTGTTTATTAGGAAACCAGGAAGTCAAGAAGTTCCTTTTCCTGATTTCCCGGCTTCCTAATTCATATACTAAATTTTTCCCAAACCCTTAAGGACGCGCTCCGGGGTGAGGGGGAAGTCGTCGAACCAGACGCCAGTAGCATCGTGAAGAGCGGCAGTGATGGCAGGCGCCAGGGGGATATAGGGCATTTCGCCCATGCCGCGCGCGCCAAACGGACCGATGGGGTCGGCATATTCGACAACAACCGAATTGACATTATCGGGAATATCGAGTACACCAGGAATAAGATAGGTGGAAAGATGCGGGGTGAGGGTATAGCCATCTTTCTGAACAAAATCTTCGAGCACAACATATCCGGCGGCCTGCACAACCGCGCCTTCAATCTGCCCAACAACCTGCTGGGGATTGATCGCCTTACCCACATCATTGGTTGAGATCACATCCAAAAGACGGATTTGGCCGGTTTCGGTATCGAGTTCGAGTTCCACGGCCTGGGCTACATAGCCATAGGCAAAATTGGGGTCGCATTCGCCAGTTTCGGGGTGATAGGGCGTAGTCGCCGGAGGACGATATTGATAACGCGAGATGGCCGGACGCTCTTCGGCCTGCCATTTTTCGAGGGCGCGTTCCGCGGCTCCCTTGACGGCATTGCCCGCCATAAAGGTCATACGCGAGGCTGAAACGCTGCCGGAGTTATCGGTTTCGACAGAGTCGGCAGAAATGAGTTCAACCATCGCAAAGGGCACGCCGACAGCTTCAGCGGTCATTTGAATGATCGCCGAATGGGTTCCCTGTCCAACCTCAGCGGCGGCATGGCGTATAATTACGCGCTCAATCGTCGCATCGCCATAGAGTTCCACGGTTGCCCAGGAATTCTCCGGCGCGCCGAAGGAAAAACCAACATTTTTGAAGCCACAAGCGAAACCGCGACCGCGAACGGTGGACGTAAGACCGGTGACGAGGGATGGTTTACGGTCCTCCCAGCCAGCTTCTTGAGCGCATCTCTCCACCACTTCGGGCATGGAGACACCCTTTGGCAGCGGCGAATTGACCGAGAGCAGCGAGCCTTCATGGACCACATTGCGGCGGCGTAGCTCAACCGGGTCTATCCCCAGAGCTTCAGCAAGTTTGTTCATCTGCGATTCGGCGGCAAAAGCGCCTTGCGGGCCGCCAAAACCGCGGAAAGCCCCACCGGGAATATTGTTAGTGTAAACAGCATACGAATCAACTTTGACGTTGGGAATTTCATAGGGTCCGGTACACATCAGGGTGGCATTACCGAGCACCTTGCCGCTGGTGTAAATATATGCCCCACCATTGGCAATCACTTCAACATCTGCGGCCAAAATCTTACCCTCTTTACTGGCGCCCCAACGCGTGCGAATGATGTACTCGTGGCGTTTGTGATGCCCGATCATCGATTCTTCGCGGCTCCAAACGATTTTTACCGCCCGATTGATGCCGCGTTGGTGCAAACGCCAAACCGCCAGCGCCAGCACAATCTGCACAGACATATCTTCACGCCCGCCAAATGCGCCGCCGATGGCCGGGTGGATGACGCGCACCTGCTCTTCGGGGATGCCGAGGGCGTGGGCAATTTGCTCGCGCTCCTCGTGAATCCACTGCCCGGCGACTTCTACCGTGACACGTCCGGCCTCATCGATATAGGCCAAACCGGCCTCGGGCTGGAGAAAGGCGTGTTCCTGCACCGGAGTGTGATACTCCCCCTCGATGATGACATCCGCCTTTGAGAATCCATTTTCAACATCTCCCTTACGAATACGGTAATGCACCATAATATTGCTTTCGCGTTCAGGGTGCAGCCATGTTGCTTCGTCCTGCATGGCTTTGACGGCATCGGTGACGACGGGCAAATCTTCGAAGTCAACCTGAATTAAGTCGCGAGCATGCGCAGCGATAGCTTCACTCTCGGCAACTACCAAAGCAACCTGGTCGCCAATAAAACGCACACGGTCTGTAAAAAGTTTTGGCGAACCTGGGCCACAGAGCACCGGCTGGTCGGATTCAATCAGGCCATACTCGTTGACAGGCACATCTTTGGCGGTGAAAACTGCAATCACACCCTCCAGCGCCTCGGCCTTACGCGTATCGATGGCGCGGATGCGCGCATGGGGACGTCCGGCGAAGAGAATTTTCATATAGGCCTGGCCGGGGCGGCTGAGATCGCCGGGATATAATGCCGAGCCAGCAACTTTATCTTGCACATCCAATCGTTTAACAGATTTTCCAACGGCAGTCATAGTATTTCCTTTTGCTTTCAAGAAACCACAGATGAACACGGATAAACGCTGATTGTTTGTCGTTTCATCCGCGTGTATCAGCGTTTATCCGCGGTTCTTTGTAATCATTATACGTAAGTTGAAATGCGATTTTGCTCCAGTTTCAAGATACGGCGCAAAATCGCCAGTGAAGTCGCATAGGTCGGGTCCATGCCAAAATAGGAAAGCGAACTTGCGCCCAGATTTTTGCCTTTGCTCAAGGGCGTATCTGAAGCGTAGTGCAACACTCCAAAATCAAAGGGCAATTGCTGCAAATAAATAATCTCATCCATCGGATGACGCTTGGGGCGATACATCTCATAAATTGCCGAGAGATACGGCCCGGCCTCCATCTCAATATCGGTATAGCCCTCACGGTAGAAAACATCCATATAGGTGGCATTCTGCAAAAAAGTTCCCCGTACAGTAACGGCTTTTTGATTATCGAGTACAGTGCCGTAGACTAGATAAGGTGCGACATCGGCAGCCTTGAAAGCGTTGGGAACAATAAACGTATTGCGATGGTGTTCATCGTGAATCACAGTGGGGAGCATCACATCGCCAATGACGCCATTGAGGGTGGCAGCTTTCCCCATAATATACACCCCCAGCACATCTCCGGCATGAGTGGCGATCTCAGTGAGAATATTATAGGCGGCCATCCCCAGGGGATAGTCAATATTTAAAATCAACGCGTCGCTACTGGCAAGAGCAGTCAACTGCGGGTCACAAATACGCGGATCCATCCAGGCGGTATTCACTTTGGATAATTCGATGATCTGCGCATCCACATCAAAATAATGCGAGCTATCCACGCGCCAAACCCCAACCGAGTGTTCATACTCACGGCGCATCTGATGGAGTTCCGCGCCTTGTGGAGTTTGCATGAATTTTTTCATCACATAATATAGAAAATTTTCCTGGCTCGATAGCACATTTTGCGCCTGAATATCGTGCCACTCACGAGCCAGATCCGCGTCGTCGGTCTCTTCTAAATAGCGAGCCAGTCCTTCTCGCTGCCGCAAAGCAAAACCCGAAACAAGATTGACCAAACTATGCGTATTACTCGAAACGAAATACACAGGCCGCTCTCGGACAGATGGAAACGCACGTTCGATATTTTCCCACCAAGCATGAGTCGCCCGGCGATACTCGCTGAGCGTGCCACTTAACAAACGAATTTGCAAGCGCCGCGAAGATTGGGCGATATGTTCCAAATTAGGGATGAAAGACGCCCCCCACACCAATCGCAGGCGGGCTAGATCTTCCACATCCATTGCCAGCGCGGCGGCCAATTCGTTGAAAACCACCGGGCTGTTTTCAGCCTCGCGCAGCGCAATCGATTCGGGCAGTTGGCGCAGCAGACGGTATAACTTGCGCCATTCGATTTGATAAGCGGTCAGCAGCGGCACAACATCGTCGATATCAGACCCGCTGGCAATAATACAAGCCAGGGTTTCATCGCCATCAAAATAACAGCGGCGGCGGCGCGCCCGGGCGGCAACGTGTTGCCAGCTTTCAACATCGCCAACACCTTCACGCCGAAAAACTTCGGAGCTTTGCCCCAAAATCACCGTGTTGACCTGCTGAATACAAGCGGGCAGGCGCAAAATGCTGTAAATAAAGGCTGAAAGGTCTGGGGCTTCAGAACGCGCACCAGGGTGTAGTAGCGAATTTGTCGCCGAATGGACTTCCTCCAGCGTGCGAATTTGCACATCCGAAGTGGAACGTAGCAGCGAATAATACGTGCGCAAATAAAGTTCCACTTCTTCGGAAGCAGTGTACGGCACCGTGCGTTCCATCAGATGTGTTCTCCTTGCGGCAACGCGTGTTTGGCCGCATGATCCACCAGATAGACGCCGATCAAAATTGCCAGGCCACCCAGCATCGCCACCGGCAAAATCCGTTCATCTATCATCAGCGCGGCGACAATCACTGTGACCAGCGGTTCCAAATAGATTAACGCGCCGACCTGTGACATCGAAGCGGATTGAAGACCGTCATACCAAAAAATGTAGGCCACCCCGGAGCAGAACACACCCAGGAACAGGATGCCCATCCAGCCATCAATGGTGAGCGATGCAATTTCGGTGAGTCCCGGCCCGGAGAAAAGCATCACCGAACTGAACAGCCAGCCAAAGCCCATCACATACAGCATCATGCGCGCCGCCGGATAACGCTCCAGGCCGCGCCGCGAAAGCAACGAGAACACAGCCCAATTGGGGGCGCTCAGTAGAATATACAGGGTGCCCGGCATTCCGCTGCGCTCAAACCCCAGCATGGAAAAGTCGCCTTTGGTAATTACCAGCAACACACCCAGGGTTGCCAGCCCAATGCCCAAAATATGCACCCACCCCAGAGCCTCGCGCAAGAATATCCACCCCAATAGCGCCATAAAAATCGGGGTGGTCGCGACAATCCAAGATGTGGTAGATGCCGAGGCGGTTTGAAGTCCGGTGGCCTGCAACCATTGATGAAAAGTAATCCCGATAAAGCCTAGTAACGCAAAATAGGCAGCATCCCGCTTTGGCGGCAGAACGAAATCCCGGCGCAAGGCCACTACCGCGCCAATGACCAAAAACCCGAGTAGAAAACGCGTCCAAATAACTGTTACCGGCGAAACGTCGCGCAAAGCGACTTTCGTGGCAATAAATGACGCGCCCCACATAATTACCGCAAAGGTAACTTTGATAATTGGAACGGGATTTCGTTTTTCCACGGGGTCTACCTCAGCGGGCTAGAATAAACGCATCAACGGGCGCGCCCACGGGATGGCAACGAGAATGAGCAAAAATGCAATCGAAAACCAGATCGCAATTTGCCGAAACTTTTCGCTATCCGGATCGGCTTTCTTCGCTTTGGCACTGCCAACATGCGACAATACCACCGCCAGCAACATGGGCGGAATATGCTCCATCACAATAAAGGTTTCCAGTGCTGCAAAACCCTTGATCAGATACAATACCAAACCCAGCACTAATTGAATATCAATTGAAATCGTCAGCACAAGCGCCAACATGCGGTCCTGAGCTTGCCAGCCGCGTTTACCGCGCCAACCTGTAAAAGAGCGGAAAAGAACCACCAGGAATAAAGCTAAAATCGCCCAGCGTAAAAAATTGTGAATGGATAGAATAACTACATTGGTTACTGTCATTTTTTTCTCCGTATATTATCTGCGACGTTTTTTCGGACGTTTGGGCGGCGGGGCATCCAACGGGCTGCGCTTTGGCCCAACCATACGATAAATGGCTGAATAAACAATCACTAAAATTCCATACCCGATCACCAGCAGCAAAAGCGCCACAGCCAAATTCGCGAATAAGTGCGGCACGCCAAACAGGTAAGGGATTTGAATCGTCTGCATGAAAGCCGCGGGCAATGCTACCCAACGCTTCTCGATATTCATGCGCATAATCTCAACCGCACCGGCATAGGACATCACCGGCAGGATAACTAGCATGGCACAACCAATTCCGCGCCAGACGGGGTGAACTCTCCAGGGGCGTGGTTTGGATTGAGCGCTTGTGAAACGATCATAGCGTCCCATACTCAGACCTCCATTTGACTGGCTGTTTCAATTGCAGTGACAATTTTGTAATATCCGGTGCAGCGGCACAAATTTCCGGTAATAGCATGCTGAATTTGTTCGCGCGAGGGTTGCGGGTATTCTTCCAGCAATTTGGCTGCCGACATCACAAAGCCCGGCGTACAATAACCGCATTGCACCGCGCCTTCATGGATAAACGCATCTTGTACGGGGTGCAAACGCTCAGGCTGTGCCAGGCCCTCCACGGTAGTCACTTGCGCGCCATGCGCCCGCGCCGCCGGAACCAGACAACTCATCACCGCTATACCGTCTAAAAAGACTGTACACGCGCCGCACTCACCTTCGGCGCAGCCTTCTTTGGTGCCGATCAGTCCGGCATCGTCGCGCAGCAGGTGCAGCAGGGTTTTGTCGTGGCCGAATGCAAATGTGTAAGCCTGCCCGTTAATGGTTGTGTGGATGATCCCATCCTCGGGGAAGGTGCTGCCCGCGGCGTTTTTGGCGGCATCTCCGGGGGTGGACTGCCCCCAGAGCAAAACCGGGTCGGGCGGGAATTCGAGTTGTTCCTCGCCCCGAGCAATGGCACCCAATCCGCGGGCCGCCAGCACACGCACCATCTCGCGGCGATATGCCGCTGAACCGCGAATATCATCAATCGGGCGGGAATCATTCATCGTCAAACGAGCGGCTTCTTCAATCGTTTCCCCGGAAAGTGGTTTGCCTTTCAGATAGGCCTCCGCGCTTTGGGCGTGGATAATGGTTGGGGCAACCGCCCCGAGGGTGATCGCCGCATCGGAAACGGCATCCCCATCAAAGGTGAGCAGCATAGCCACATCCACGACCGAGATGGCCTGCGAGCGGCGCAATCCCAATTTGAGAAATGTCCCGCGCTGCCTGTCAGCCATCGCCGGGAAAGCAATATCGACCAGCATTTCGGTGGCCTGCATCACGTTTTTGCGCACGCCTAGATAAAACTCGCTCAGCGGAACCACACGCTCGCCAGAAATCGAGCGCAGCGTAACCTGGGCACCCAGCGCCATCAGCGGCGTGATGGTGTCGTTGGCGGGCGAGGCCGTGATGAGATTACCCGCCACGGTGCCGCGGTTGCGAATTTGCGGCGCGCCGACTTCCCAGGCGGCGCGCGCCAGCGGATAACCGCGCTCGCGCACCAATTTGGAACTCACGCAATGATTATGCGTGACCATCGGCCCCAGGTGAATCCAGTCGTCTTCATCCAATACGATCTGATCCAGATTCGGGATGCGGGTAATATCGATCACAACCTCGATACCCTTACGAATACCGCGCTCAATTTCCAGAATCAAATCAGTGGCGCCCGCGACAATGCGCGCTTTTTCGCCATATTCGGCAAGAACTTTAAGAACTTCTTCTACGTTCGTTGCGTTGACATATTTTTGCCACATAGCTGCTCCACTTCCAAGCGTAATTTCTACGCTGCGCCAAATGCTTCGGCTTGCCTCAGCATGACGCACTCATCTACGTTGATTTCACCGACATCACAGCGCCATCACCACCCCGGCGCTTCATAATCAATTGCGCCAAAATGCTGACAGCGATTTCTTCAGGGGTTTCAGCGTTCAGTTCCAGGCCAATTGGTGAGTGGATGCGATCAATTTGCGCGTCCGAAACACCAGCTCCGGATAATAGTTTTTTCGTCGTCGCCCAACGGCGGCGCGAGCCAATCACACCGATATAGGCGGATTCTCGCTCCAAGAGCGAGGGCAGCCCAACAGCATCAACATCCGCGCCGCGGGTGGTCAGAACGATATACGTCCAGTCATTGATCGCCACCTGTTGAGCCAGTTCGGCCATCGGGCAGGCCACATAGGCATGTGCGCCCGGAACGGCTTCGGGGGTGCAAAATTCCGGGCGATCATCGCTGGCAATCACATGAAAGCCCAGCCAGGCCGCTAAATGTACCACAGCTTTGCCAACGTGCCCCCCGCCAATTACAACCAGCTTTGGTTTGGGGACAATCGGATCGATAAAAATATCTAACTGCCCGCCGCACAAACCGGGGTCGCCCTGAGCGGGGTCGTTCATCTGATACGAAAGCTTGCGCGGCACACCATCATCCAACGCGGCCAGTGCTTCGGCGATCACGCGCTGTTCTAGCTCGCCGCCGCCTACCGTACCGACAAAACGCCCATCGGGGTAGACCAGCATTTTACTGCCCGCGTTGCGCGGCGTGGAGCCTTGTGTCTCAACAATTGTACACAATGCGCCAATTTCAGCGCGTGCTTCCAATTCGGCTAAAGCCTGATAAATTGTCGTCATTCGAACCTCAGACCTCCGATATTTCGGTGGTCTTTTGCATAATCCTAACTGCCCAATAAGCCTAAAACCGCAGGTAATAATTGTTTTTTGCGTGAGACTACCCCTTTGGCATGACGCGTACCATCATCTTGCCGCGGGTACGGCAAATCATCCAGAATGGGGGGCGGATTACTCAGTAAAATGCGGCTGGAGCCACGCACCACATCGGTAACCATGAGCAGCGAAAAATCCAAAGCGCGGGCAATACGTAATTGATCCAACGCGTTTGAAAGTGACTCCAGGTGTTTATTGAGTTGCATTAAATCCGTCACTTCTGCCTGAGACACCGAGAATTTATACCCAGTGGTCTCATAGGTTTTCATATCGCCGCTTGCTATTTCTTCGGGATCGCGCGTGGAGAGACCCGCCCCGGATTCCAAAACCAATTTTCCATAGGAATTCATATCCTCATCTTTGAGGGGACTCCCCCAGGAGAAAGCCCAACGTCCCAGACGCTCAGCGGCGCGCTGATCTCGCTCGGTGGTGGTCGGCGATGTCAAGATCAACGTATCTGAGATGAGGCCTGCCAACAGCACACCCGCAATTTCAGGTGGCGCGCTCAATCCAGCTTCCTCGATACGCTCGGTGACCAGTGTACTGGTGCTGCCCACCACATCTACCGTAAAACGGATCGGTTCGCGCGTGGGCGGATTCCCCAGACGATGATGATCGATAATTTCAACCAGATCAGCCTCATCCAGCGCACCGAGGGCCTGTTCAGCTTCGTTATGATCCACCAAAACCACACGCAGGCGCGGCGGATTGAGCAAATCGCGCTGGCGGCAAACGCCAATATATAAACCATTTTCATCCGTTACAAGGAAGTTATTACGTTCCTCACGAAAAATACGCGGCAGTGCATCGCGGATGCGAGCATTAGCCGGGAAGCGCGGCACGCCAGTATCCGTGGCCTGGTGACAAGGCACATCCAGCAAATCCGAAATGCGCATTTCCTGGCGATTGGGGTGCGGACCGACATATTCTTCAAAAAACGAAAATAGGGTGAGCCCCGTTAGTAGGCCATATGGCGTGCCATCGCTATTGATGATCGCCGCAACACCGCCGGTGCGATTGGCGATTTCCCAGGCATCTCGCAACGGGCTATCCGGCAACGCAGTATCCATGCGACGAGCCACGTTCTTGAAGCGCGGCGAGGCATCTGGCAACAGCAATGGCGCTTCCAAATTCAACCGATCCAGTACCCAATGCGTTTGCGGATTCATCGATCCCACCCGCCCGGCGATAGCATCGATCTCATCGCGCTCACGTAACAACCAGGCATATCCCATTGCCGAAGCAATCGAATCAGTATCCGGATTGACGTGCCCAATAACATAGGTGCGATTATTCATAACGTAGTCTCCGGGCGCACAAAACATCAACGCAAGGGCTTAAAGTTGCAAAGTCGGAAAGATATTTTTAAAATTGTCAACAAAAGCTTGAACACTCGTCATTCTGAACGGAGCGCAGCGGAGTGAAGAATCTTTAACCGGAATGTTGAACAGTGCCTATGCAAGTGATGAATCATACTGCTTCAAAGGGATTCCTCGCTGCGCTCGGAATGACAATGATGGTTTTGCTGTTCAAGCTACTATTGACCCATACAATATTTTAAAATTTTCTTCTCGCGTCCTTATTCCTTTGCGGCTTTGCGTTAATTTTTCTTCTTATCCTGCAACGCCTGCCAAACTTTCTCGGGGGTGACAGGATTAGCGTCTATATGCACGGCGGCAGCGTTGAAAACAGCATTCCCAACTGCGGGGGCCACGCCATCCAGTGGGATTTCAGCCACGGCCTTAATCCCAAAGGGATGACTCGGTTCGTAGGTTTCAACAAAGATGGTGTCCAATTCGGGCATCTCGTGCGCCATAAAAATATGATAATCGCGGAAATCGCGCTCGCGCGGTTGACCGAGTTCATCATACACCATTTCTTCGCAAACCGCATATCCCAGTGCCTGCACCATACCGCCTTCAATCTGGCCGGAGGCTGTAATCGGATTGACAATAACACCCGAATCAACCGCCATAACCAGTTTGTCAACCACGATCTGACCAGTCTCCATGTCCACAGTCACTTCAGCAAATTGTGCGGCAAAGGGTGGCGGCGCAACCGGCGAGTAATATGAGCCCACCGCCATAATCTGTTCTTGATCTTCGGCGTGGAGTGTGTGGAGGGCGATTTCGGATAATCTAAGCGTCCTGCCATCGGGGGCGATTGCCTGACGGTTTGCAAGTTGAATGTTGGCAGATTGAAGGTTACTTTCAACCTGTGAACCTTCAAGATTATTAAACATCCCCGCCGCACGCACTTTAATGCGCTCGGCCACCTTCTGCGCCGCGTTGACCACCGCCGCGCCCGAAATATAGGTTGTCGAAGACGCGTAGGCGCCTACATCAAAGGGCGTGAAATCTGTATCCGATGAGTAGACAATCATATCGTCCAGAGTACAGCCCAGTACTTCGGCAGCCATCTGCCCCAGCACGGTATCCGATCCGGTGCCCAGATCGGTGGCCCCAATGAGCAGATTAAACGAGCCATCATCATTCATTTTGATGCTCGCCCCACCCATATCAAGGTACGGAATAGCCGTACCTTGCATCATCATCGCAATACCAATACCGCGGCGCAGATGCGGCTTACCAGGAACCGCCTGCCATTCGGGATTGCCAAATTTCTGATCCCAGCCAACCGCGGCCTTACCCTGACGTACACATTCTTCCAAACCATTGGTTTCAATCGTCTCCGGGCGGGGTTCGCGTCCCTCGCTCCAGGCGGTGCTGAAGGGGTGCAGTTCCCCGGCGCGCAGGGCATTCTTCAAGCGAAATTCAATCGGGTCAAAACCCAGCGCGTCCACGATCTTGTCCATATGACGCTCAACCGCCCAAAAACCTTGCGGCACACCATAGCCGCGGTAGGCTCCACTGGGGGGATGGTTGGTGTAGACAATATCGGCATTAAACTGGATATTGGGTTCCTTGCGATACTCACCATCACCCACATACAGCGCCATCGCCTTGTGCCCGGTGTTGCCGGTCACGGTCAGGGCATGCGCCCCATTAGCACCGGTATCACTGAGGGCATACATGGCATTGGCCGTAATCGTGCCATCGTTCTTGACGCCGGTTTTCATGTAAATACGCATCGGATGCCGCGAGCGTGAAGCGATAAATTCTTCTTCACGCGTGTATTCGTACAACACAGGCCGTCCGGTAACAATGGTCAGATGCCCGGCAATATCTTCGCCCAACATTTCCTGCTTGCCGCCAAATCCGCCACCGACGCGCGGCTTGATCACACGGATGCGCTTGACTGGCAAACCCAGCACCGGGGCCAACATACGGCGCACATGGAAAGGCACCTGCGTACTGGTGCGAATCACCAAACGGTCGTCTTCGTCCCAATAGGTCACGACGACATGCGGTTCAATATGCGCCTGCTGCACTTTGGAGACTTCGTACTCGGCTTCGAAAATTCGGTCGGCCTCGGAAAAACCTTTTTCGAGGTCGCCAATATCAATGCGAATTTCAGCCGCTAAATTTTTGGAGGGGTCCGAATCGGCGAAGTTCACATAATCGGGTTCATCGTGGAGGATGGGCGCGCCAGGTAACATGGATTGACGTGTATCCAGCAACGGTTCGAGAACTTCATAATCTACCTGAATTAAACTCAGGGCGTGATCGGCGATCTCGGGGGTTTCGGCGGCAACAAAGGCGACTCTGTCTCCAACGAAACGGACTTTGGTATCCAGCGAGAAACAATCCAGCGGCCCCGGGATGGGGTGCGATTGCCCGGCGGTGGAATAAACTACGCGCGGAATATCGGCATGCGTCAGCACGGCAGCCACGCCCGGTAGTTGACGCGCGGCGCTGGCATCAATAGCTTTGATGCGCGCATGTGCGTGCGGGCTGAGCAGCACTTTGGCATATAACATGCCGCGCATTTCCACATCAGCGGCGAAAGCGGGTTTGCCCTGCGCCAGTTTGATAGCATCCACTTTGGGTTCGGGTTTACCAACAATGCGGAGTTCTTCTTCCTGGGGGGCAATGGTGATTTGTGGCATCACGCGGGTGCGCGTATCCACCTGGGGAATACCGTGATCACCCCTAAAAGGAGCAGACGCGGCACCATCTTCGGGAGCAGGCAACCACTCCGTGGGAGCGGGGATTGGCGCGGGGGTGTCAATCGGCTCAACATCTTCACCGCGCAAAACCGCCGCGGCACGCATCACCGCCTGGACGGGTTTCTTGTATCCGGTACAACGGCATAAAACCCCGGAGAGAGCATCGCGCACTTCGGCTTCGGTGGGGTTGGCTTGTCGCTCGACGAGGTCTTTGGCGGCCAGAATTTGCGCCGGGGTGCAGTATCCGCACTGAATGGCACCGGTTTCGATAAACGATTGCTGCAAGGGGTGCAGGCCGTCAGTTTTCTTCCAACCCTGATCGGGATGTTCCCCGAGGGCTTCCAACGTGGCGATTTGATGGCCTTCGGCCTGCGCGGCGAGATAGACACCCGCATTGATCGGGCGGCCATCGAGCAGCACTGTATCCGAACCAGTCAGTCCCTGTTCGTCGCCAAATTTGACGCTGTGATAGCCTAACCCGCGCAGCGCCTTGAGCAGGCTGTCGCCGGGGAGAATTTCTAGAAAATGGTCAATGCCATTGATGTGTAAGTTGATCTTCATACGCGCAGTCTCCTGCTACAAGCAAAACGCAAAGTCGCAAAAAATCGGTTAGTCCCTGCGTCTCCGCGTCTTTGCGTTAATTTTGTTCTTTTTTTTCCGAAGCCCCGAAAGCCTGAATGGCACGCCTCGCCAATGTCTCAGCCACATCGCTGCGGTAGGCCGCACCGGCCCATTGGTCACCCGCTTCGCGGTACGCATCCCGCGCCGCGATGGGCGCGCCAAGGGCATTGGGGCCATCTAGCGCCAGTAATGGGGAGTTGCCAAATCCGCCCAAGACCAACCGGGTGCGCCCTGAAGACCACTGCGCCGCAGCAGCACATACGATCGGCAAATCTGCCGGAGTGCGGGCGACGTATTGATAAGAAAGCTTTATATTCAGGGGAATGGAAATCTTCGAAATGAGTTCACTGGCTGAAGCGTTCGCGCGCAAGGGCAAAAATTCACCCAGCGCCAATGTACGTTCGTTGGCGAAGACCAGTTCTGCGCCCAACGCCAGCATGGCCGCGGCAAAGGGCGAGCGCCCATCGGCAGCGACTATAGCTCCGGCCACGGTAGCCATATTACGAAGGTTATAGGCCGCCTCATGCCGGATGGCGTCTTTGAGCGCGAGTGGCGCTTCCGGGGTATCCAACAACGCCTGTAAGGTGGCCGCGGCCCCAATTTCGAGCTTGTTGCCGCGCGCGGCGATCTGATTCAGCCCCAGGGATTGCACATCCACCACGGCCACCGGAATATCTGATGGCTGATTGAGTACCGATCCGCCCCCCAGCGGGACGGTACGCGGCTCTTTGCGCGCCAACAAGGCCAGCGCGGCTTCGATTGTTTCAGGACGATGATATTCTATAATCATATTCGTTCCATTCGGTTTATCAGTCGGGGTATATTTTCCAGCCAAGGGATTCCAGATCAACATCACCCAGTTTTTCAGCAGGCACATTCACCAAAACAGCTTCAGCCTCGGCTAATATTTCACCTGCGGCGTTGAAGATTTTAGCGGTTGATTTGGCCGTGCGGCGTTTGCTTTCTTCGGCATAGCCAACGATCTTAATCGGCTCGCCGGTAGGCACATTCTTGCGATACTGCACAGAAAGTTTGACGGTATACATAAATCGCGGGTTCTCCGGTTTGCTGCCCATGTGAACACGTCCAAGGACTTCATCTACCAAAGATGCGACAATACCGCCATGCACAACACCGGGATAGCCCTGAAAATGCTCCGGGACGATATAGTCAACGCTGATTTCGCCCGGAGCCGTTTCATAAAAATTCAATTTCAAGCCGTGTTCATTTTCTACGCCACAGACAAAACAATTCTTCGAGTTGGGTTGTTTGGTCATTTGGTTGCAAACGCATCAATCAGGAGTTTGAAATCCCCGCCCACCGGGTACAGAATCGGGCAGGTAGCGCCATTATCTACATATTCCTGCACTTTGGCGCGAGCTTCATCGGGCGTACCCGAGGCAGTGATGCGATGCACCAAATCATCCGGAACAAGGTGCTTGGCGCTATCAATTTGTTCATGCGTGGCAGGCCAACCCAAAATGGATTGAATCTCGGCTACTACGTCATCCGAAACACCGGAAGCTTTGGCAATATGCGGTTGCTGCGCCATATATTGGCAGAGCAGCATTTTGCTGGTTTCAATCGCTTTATCATGATCGTAATCCACCGAGCAAACAATCAACTGCGGACGGTCAATATCGTCAATAGAACGGCCAGCTTTCTTGGCGCCTTTTTCAAGCAAATCCATCGCTTTGAGATTATATTCCGGATCCACACAATAATTCAGCACTGCGCCATCCGCAATTTCGCCGGTCAGCTCCATCATCTTGGGGCCGGTGGCGCCGATCATAATCGGCACATTGCGCGGCTCTCGGCGACCATGCACCACGTCCAGTTCAATACCATCTACGTGATGGAATTCTCCATGAAACGTCACCCGTTCCATCGCCAACAAACGCCGTACCACTTCAATGGTTTCGCGCATCGCCAGCAGCGGTTTGCGGCGCGTGATACCTACATTTTGCGCCAACGGATCCCACCAGGCGCCAATGCCCAAAATTGCCCGGTCGGGGGCCAAATCATCCAGCGTCAGAAAAGTCGCCGCTAACAGGCCCACATTGCGCGTCCAGTTGTTGAGTACGCCGGAGCCAACTTTAATCTTCTCGGTCACTGCGGCGTAAGCCGCCATCGGGACAATCGCGTCACGCACGAGCCGCGATTCTGCCTGCCAAACAGCCTCGAAGCCGCGCTCTTCGGCGTATTTCACGTAGTCCAAACCATCACGCAAATCATGGGAATCTTGCAAGTACAAAGCTACACGGTCTAACATCATCAGCCTCCAAAAAAGTTAATCAATTTTGATATCCAAACGTTCTTCCAGTAAAACCAGGTCTTCCGGGCGATCTAAATCCAGCGTTAGCGAGGGGAGTTCACAAATTTCTACGCGGGCGCCTTTTTCGCGCGCCAGTGCACAATGCTTTTCAAACGAATCGTCACCATAATGATACTCAATCAACCCGACCGGGCACACCAGCAAGGCATTCGTGCCCTGCCTGTGCCTATCAGGAGCCAACACAACAACAGGGGGGTCAACGGCCCGATCCAGCATCACCTGAATATCTTCTTCAGTAACCAACGGCAAATCGGAAGGCAAGATCAGAACACCACGCGTGGCATAGGTTTTTGCCACAACAGTTGCACGAGTGAGCGCCACATTCAGATGCGGCTGCCCATTCTCCTGAACTGTGCGAGCGCCCAAATCACGCGCTACTGCTAAAGCCCTCGGATCCCGACTAACGACTAAAACATGTTCAATATCGGGGATTTTTTTTAACGTGCGGACGGTATTCTCTAATAAATACCGGTTCAAGTCTGTGCGCTCATCTTCCGAAAAGACCGCGGAAAGTCGCGATTTCCCACGGCGGAGCGGTTTTACGGGGACAATTGCCCAAAGTGTCATCGAGTATTTAGTGTCCTTTCCTGAACTTTCCTTGCTGCAATTGTATCAAAAGTTACCTGGTCAAAAACTGAAGAACTTCCTCTGCTAGACGTCTTCGATCATCTTTTGTTTTCATCACCGTATCTGTCACCAACGCACGCATCCCTAAGGAACCGATCGCCGCCGCTTGCTCCTGATCGAGCGTGTCAAAGATAAAATCAGTAAGCAAATCCTGATAGTGCTGTGCGACAGCTATCGCCGAGGGCTGAATACCCAGTTCGGCGTACATTTTGGCCGCCGGGCCTTTGAGCGCCTGCCCGCCGATGATGGGAGAGACCGCGGCGACCTTCACCCGGTCCCCTTCTCCCAAAGTTGGGGGAGCGGCGAGAGCAGACCTCAGAGTGGGGACGGCCAAAACAGGGTTGATACTCACCCACGGGTTGGACGGGCAAAAAATAACCGCATCGGCATTCTCGATGGCTTCCAGCGCTCCGGGAGCGGGTTGGGCTTGCTCAACACCTTCGAAGCGGAAGCCGCTGACGCGCGGCTCGCAACGCTGATGGACAAAATATTCCTGAAAGGGCAAAACGCCATCATTGGTGAGAACCATCGTCGGGATGGGATCATCGCTCATTGGCAGGACGCGCGGTCCAATGCCCCAGGCGCGGCAGAAAGCGGCCGTCACTGCACTGAGAGTTTCTCCGGCGTTCAATCGCCGCGTGCGCTCGATATGCGTGCCCAGATCGCGGTCGCCAATCCTGAACCAGTCTGCGCCGCCCAGCGTGGCAATATTCTCGAAAGCCTGCCAGCTTTCGTCCACGCGGCCCCAGCCGGTTTCCGGATTCGCCAAACCTGCCAAAGTGTAGCAAACCGTATCGAGATCGGGGCAGATTTTCAGGCCCCAATGCTCAAAATCATCACCGGTATTGACGATGATAGTTAAATCTTCGGGGGGCAGCGCCTGTGCCAATCCATCGGCCAGCTTTGCGCCACCGACACCGCCAGCAAGGGCAACAACTTTCATAAAAACACCGTTACTTCTTCAACCGGTTTGCGCAGCCGCGGCGCGGGAATCTGTGCGGGGTGGCCGATCAACATCAGGGCTTGTGGCTCCCATCGGGATGGAATCCCCAGCGCGCGGCGTACCGCTTCGGGGGCAAATAAAGGCCCACAGGTCCACACCCCACCCAGGCCCTCCGCGTGAGCCGCCTGTAAGAGCTGTAATCCAGCCAGAGCAGCGCTCTGCGCGCCCATCAGCCATTCTGCACGCTGACGGTCTGCATCTGCATAATCATCACCGACGGAGGAGTCAAAACATAAGACAATCGCAACCGGTGCGCCCAAAATTCGATTGCGAGACCGCGCCACCTGCGCTTGCATGTCTGCGAGATTCAGCCCGTCAACGGTCAGATCGCGCTCAAATTCTGCGCCCATCGCATCAGCCAAGCGAGTTTTCGCTTCGGGGGTTTCCAGCACCACAAAACGCCAATGCTGGCGATGATGCGCCGAAGGGGCGTAGGTAGCCGTTTCCAGAATGCGATGGAGAGTTGCCCGCGGCACGGGCTGCGGCTCGAAACGGCGCACCGAGCGGCGCGAGCGCAGAAAGCGGTGGGCGTCGTTCATGCTATTCGGCAGCTACCTTGTAAATGACGCGCACGTCGTCGGGGGAGCCATGCTCCCAACGCTCCACACCCATATAAGTCTGCGCCAGGTAATGGATATGATCCCAGCCGCCTGCCTCTGTCATTTCGATCACACGGCCGCGCACCTGCACGAAACGGTACATATCGGCGGGGGCGAAGATTGTCAGAGCAATTTGCGGGCGGGCGCGCATATTGCGATCTTTGATACGTCCTTTAACCGAGTTGAGCAAGATGTACTCGCCATCGTAGCTGAACCAAACCGGTGTAGCCTGCGGCGTGCCGTCATCCATGATGGTGGCGAGTACGGCAAAGGCTTTGCGGTCGTCTTGTAACAGGTCGTGATATTCTTCGGGGATGTTTTTCACAGATACTCTCCATCCTGCATGAATTATCGAAATAAATCTTCGTTTTTAGGACGCAGCAACTCATTAAACTGACCTTCGCGCAGTGGATAGGGAAAACCGCGCACATGCACAACGGGAGTGCCTTCGGCGGCCTGCCCCATCATCAGGGATGCCGCGGCGGCCAATTCATCGGCCACACCCACCTGCGTGACTAGCAACGTACGCCCGAACAGATCAGGCTGCCCGCGCAGGTCTTCCACGCCGGGGATACCCGACAGGCCAATCGTCATGCCGACGGTACCCGCACGCCAGGCGCGCCCATGCGAGTCGATGATCAGCACGCCGATCTGCGCGCCGGTGGTCGCGTGCAATTTTTGACGCAGCGCAGCGGCAGAGGCCGAGGGGTCTTTGGGGAGGAGCAAGGCAAATTCATCAACCCTCACCCCTGGCCCCTCTCCCGCGGGGAAAGGGGAATTTATATTCGAATGGTCAATCCCGGCGTTGGCGCAAATAAAGCCCAGATTATGCTCGACTACGATCAGACCAGGTCGCGTGCGCACGATTTCGCGGCTCTCTTGCAGAATTAACTCAACGACACGCGGGTCTTTATGGGTTTCTGCGGCTAAATCTTGTGCAGTTTGTGAAGGTTCTACTGTAGATAAATCCACCATCCGGCCCTCGGCTTTAGAAACAATCTTCTGAGCTAGCACAAGCACATCACCGTTGACAAGTTCTACATTGGCACAATGCAACGCGTCAAGAATCATCAAGGTAAGGTCATCGCCAGGCTGTATGAGGGGATAACCGGGAAGGGGTGTGAGGGTAAGACGCATTTCAAGGAATTATAAACTCAGCCCCGAAACCTGAATACTGGCTGTCTTCACTTTGTAATATTTGTTCATGCTAATCAAGATGGCCGTCAACCCTTCCACTGTCAGGGCATTCGCCAAACTACCGGCGTAGTAAGCCTGCATCCCGGCGGCTTCGGTAAGTGCCATCACCTGCTCGGCAGCACTGACATCATCAGCGCAAATCATCACATCGGTGGCGATCTTCCCGCCGAGGTTGTGCTTCAGCGTGTGAGCGGGCACATTTTGATAAGCGGCCACAACACGCACGTCGGGGCCAAGAATTTCTTGAGCGGTGATGGCTGCCGCAGGGGCTGCCGGTGGTTTGGGATCTCGGAAATCCACACGCGCCGTGGCATCCACCATGATTTTGCCCTTGAGTGCATCCTTCAACCCGGTCACTGCGGGCTGGTGCGCCGTAGCGACTACGGTCAGAACGCTGATGTCAGCCACGCGAGCGGCATCTTCATTTGCCAACCCAGTGATCGTATCGATGCCCAGCTTTTCATTAAGCTCTATCGCTGTGGCTTCAGCTTTCTCTGCCTTGCGCGAGCCAATGATAACTTTGTATCCAGCGTGCGCCCAGCGCATTGCCAAACCAGGGCCTTCTTTGCCGGTGCCGCCGAGGACGGCGATGACGAGTTTCTCTTGTGCCATTTGTACTCCAATATCGGTTTAAAAGTTGTAAGTAGAAGGTTGAAGGTTGGGTGTTCAATTAGCTTTCCACCTTCAACCTATAACCTTCAACGGGAATATGTGCCTACATAACTCTCATAGCGCTTCCAAACATCCGGTGCGATAGCACGCGCTTCAGCCGCGATAGCAGCTTCGTCAAGAGTGAGCAATTCGCGATCACGCATGAGCATTTTGCCCTGTACGATGGTCGTTGTAACCATGCTCTCGTTGAAGCCAAAAATAATCTGCCAGGGCAAATTTCCAGCATTCATGGGTGTGTGGGGATGATAGTCCACAAAAATAATATCGGCGAATGCACCAGGGGTCAGCACACCCAGCGGGGCTTCGTTGAAGAAATGTCCGGCCAGCGCGGCATTGTTATAGGCCGCCATCTGGGCAATATCGCCACCGCCCATGCGCCGCGGGTCACGTGTCATCACCTTATGCAGCAGATAGGCTGTTTTCCACTCGTCCCACATCGTGGATGAGAAGCCATCCGTTCCCAAACAAACCGGCACACCCAACCGCAGCAACGACTCTACTTGCGCCGCGCCAACACCGTTGTTCATATTCGAGCGCGCCTGATGCGTCACCCAGGTATTGGTTTCAGCGAGTAATATGGCTTCACGAGCATCAATATGGATGGCGTGACCAACGATGGAATCTGGCCCCAGGATATCGAATTTGTGCAAACGGTCCACCACGCGCATACCATATTTTTGCAAACTGTCGTACTCATCGGCTTCGTGTTCGGCTACATGGATGTGGAACCCTGTACCCGAGGGGATGGCTGCTCGGCTGCGCTCGAGGGTGACATCTGATAAAGTCAGCGCGGCGTGCATCCCGAAGGTGGCGCGCAAACGAGATTTTTTGCCAGCAACCTTCTTGATAAAACGTACATTTTCCTCGATCCCCGCCTTTGCCCCTTCTTCGCCGTTGCGATCCGTGACTTCGTAGCACAGCACCGCTCGCAGTCCAGATTTATCGACCGCGTCAGAAATAACATCCAGCGAACCGTCGATGAAGTTGGGCGAAGCGTGATGATCGATCAGGGTGGTGGTGCCGTGTTTGATGGCATCTACGAGCATGACCAGCGCCGAGTAACGCACAGCATCTTCATCGAGGGCCATATCCAGCGGCCACCAGAGCTTATCTAAAATTTCAGGAAAATCTTTGGGGGCAGGCCCGGGGATTCCCATTCCGCGGGCGTAGGCGCCATAAAAATGGGTGTGCGCGCAAATATTGCCTGGCATCACGTACTGGCCGCCCGCATCCTCGCGCTCCACATCGGGGTAACGCGCTTCCAACTCACTTTGCGGACCGATTTCAACGATTACGCCATCTTCAATATGAATGGCTTGATCGTCATCCAGAATGCGGTTTTCCTTTTCCCAGGTGATTAATTTTCCGTTGATAATCAGCATAGGGTTCTCCAAGTTTGCCACAGACAACACCGAGGTTTTCTCTCTGTGCGCTCTGTGGCCTAATAATTCAGTACAAAGTTTTCTTGTTCTTCGTTTTCCAAAGCTTCGGGGATGTAGCCGCGTACCCATTGGATGGCAGCCGAACCGTCGAGTTGCAGTACGAGCCGGGAGAGGCACGCCAGGAAGATACCTGTGCGGCCAATGCCAGCCATACAGTGAACGGCAACATTGCGCCCGGCAATGAGATATGCATGGGCTGCTTGCAATACAGCCGCAAATGCTTCAGGATCATCCGGGGTGTGATAGTCGCGAATGGGGTACGCGATGACTTCCATACCAGCCTGATGGTAGAACGCAGGTAAATCGCGCTGCGCGCGTACTAGATATTCTTGCTTTTCGGTCAGTACAACCACAACTTTGACATTCGCGGTCTGATAAGCAAGCCAAACTTCGCCCAGCCGATCGTAATTGCTAAACGGCATCGCGCTGCGGTAGATTTTGCCTGGCAAGTTCACTGAAATTTCAGTGAGAGGGGATTGGGTCATGGAAATATATAACAGGTGCTTATGGATTGGGTAACTAGAAATTTGAGAGAACCAAACCCCAAATTACCTGATTACCTAAACGCCTATTCCCTTCACAATTTCTTCTTGATCGACCGGCAAACGATCGATGCGCACACCCACAGCGTTGTAGATGGCATTCGTTATTGCCGGGATGGTGGGGATGCTGACAATTTCGCCAACCCCTTTCGCTCCATAGGGGCCATCAGTGGTGAGGTGTTCAACCACATATGAGATGATCTCTGGAGTCTGGGTGATGTTGGGCATGCGATAGCGCGCCAAATAGTCGGTGAAAGGGATGCCCTGCTCAACGATGAAATTCTCGGTCAGGGCGTGGCCGACGCCCATTACAACGCCGCCTTCGATTTGGCCTTGCAATCCCAACGGATTGATAACTTTGCCAACATCATTGGCAGCGATGACGCGCAGCACTTTTACTTCGCCGGTGCGCTTGTCTACTTCCACTTCGGTGGCCTGAGCCGCAAATGAGAAGGCGAAGTGCATATCGCCGCCCTCGCCCAGCGGGAGGGTATCGGGCGCCCAATATTCGTACATGGCTTTGGCCTGGCGACCCTCAGCCTGCATAATTTCGACGGCATCGCCCAGCGGGATTTGCTGCCCGTTCACACGCGCCAACCCTTCTTCAAAACGAATATTATCGGGCGGCTGATCGTATTTTTCGGCCAGCGAGGTAGCAATCGCTTCGCGTAAGGTTTTGGCAGCATAGCGCGCCGCGTTGCCAGTCACATAGGTCTGACGCGAGGCAGTCGTCGGGCCGCCATCGGGGGTCAGGTCAGTATCCATGACCAGAACTTTGACATTTTTCGGGGTGAGAGCAAATTCTTCAGCGACGACCATTTGCAATACCGTCACCAAACCCTGACCGAGTTCAGCGGAGGCAGTACGCACTTCGAGGGTGCCGTCACGGAATAACTCAACTTCGGCGCCAGCTTTATCGGGCGCGCCCCCACCCAGGCCGGTGTTCTTATAGGCCACGGCAAAACCCCAGGAGCGAACTTTTCCAGATTCAGCAGAATCAACTTTGGGCTTAAATGGCGATTCATAGCCATCCGCTTTGGCAAGGCGGCGCATTTCGGCATCTACCTTATCAATGCACTCTTCCAATCCAACACTCTCGCGCAACAATTGACCAGTGTTCGTTGTGCTGCCTACACGCAAAGCATTTTTGCGGCGAATTTCCACAGGGTCCATATCCAGCGCCTCGGCAATACGATCCATCAAATTTTCGATGGCAAACTGGCCTTGCAACGCGCCGAAACCGCGGAACGCACCCGAGGGAGGATTGTTGGTGTACATGGCGTAGCAGTCGGCGCGCATATGTTCGACATCATACGGCCCGGAGGAGTGCGTGGTGGCACGCCCCATGACCTTCTCGCCGAGTGAGGCGTAAGCCCCGGTATCGCCATAAAGTTCGGTGGAAACAGCCAAGAGACGCCCATCGTTCATCACACCGGCCTTGACATGGATTTGCGTGGCGTGGCGCTTGGGATGCACCATCAGGCTTTCGTGGCGGTCAAAAAGCAGTTTGACGGGCTTGCCAGTAGCATTCGCCAGCAGCGCAGCGTGAATCTGCCCAGCAATATCTTCCTTGCCGCCAAAGCCGCCACCCATGAGTTGGCCACGTACACGCACGCGCTCGTCAGGCCAGCCCAACGTCGCGGCGACCTGGGAACGGTCGGCGTAGGGAATTTGGGAACCGACATAGATTTCCATGCGCCCATTTTCGAGTGGGCGCGCCACAGTACATTCTGGCTCAAGGAAAGCGTGATCGGTGGTTTGTGTATAAAAAGTGTGTTCAAAAATATGGTCTGCCTCAGCAAAACCGGCATCCATATTGCCCTTACGAACTTTGATATGCTTGAGTAGATTGCCTTTTTCATGCAGGTGCGGCGCGTCGTCCTGACGGGCGCGCACGGGGTTGTCAATGACTTCCTGAGCTTCGAACTCCACCTCGATCAGGCTGAGAGCATGTTCGGCAATTGTTTCGCTTTCGGCAGCCACAACCGCGACGGCATCACCGACATAACGGGCACGCTCCCCTACATCAACTAGCACCGGCCAATCGGTAATCACAATGCCATGCCGCTTTTCGCCGGGGATGTCGGCAGCGGTCAGCACAGCCAGGACACCGGGGAGGGCACGCGCCGCGTCAACATCGAGGCGGGTGAGGATGCCGTGCGGAATATCGGCACGTTTGACACGCCCAAAGAGCATCCCGTCAAAAACAAGGTCGTCGGTGTAGATGGCCTCGCCGGTCACTTTTTCTACCGCATCCGGGCGGATGTTGAGATCGCCAACGGTGTGCAGCGGTTCAGCAGAGATGTCAATTTGGGGTTCAGGAACCGGCTCACCAGTACGCAGCGAATGGGCGGCGGCCAGAATCGCATTTTCGATAGAAGGATACCCGGCACAGCGACAGAGCGTATCTTTGAGCGCGTAGCGGATTTCTTTGGAGGTTGCTTTGGGATTTTTTTCGAGCAAAGCATGTGCGGTCATAATTTGGCCGGGAATACAAAATCCGCATTGGACCGCGCCGTGGGTAATGAAGGCTTCCTGAAGGGGGTGGAGATTTTCTCCCTCACCCCAACCCCTCTCCTCGCGGAGCACCCCCGCAGGGGGCAGGGAGAGGGGCACAGAGGTGAAGGCTGCCAAACCTTCAATCGTCAAGATTTCTTTCCCGTCGGCGCGCGCCGCGGGGTAGGTGCAAGATACTACCGGATCGCCATTCACCAGCACGGTACAGGCTCCGCATTCGGCTTCTTCGCAACCAATTTTGGTGCCGGTTAATTTCAGGCGTTTACGCAGCATATCGGCCAGGGTCTCGCCCGGCTGAGCTTCAATTTGAACTGGTTTTCCATTTACGGTTAAATTCATCTCAGTTACCCGCTTTCCCGGCATCGCGCCAGGCCATATTCAATGTATCTTCCAGCAAAACGCCCGCCATTTTTTGACGATATTCTTTCGTCGAGCGGTGGCGGCTGGTGCGGAAATTGGCTTCAGCTTGTGCCCCGTCAATCCCAGCCTGGATGGCTTCTGGGCCAAAGGTTTGTCCGCGCAAGGCGTCTTCGGCCTGACGCAAGCGGCGCGGCACTGGTCCCGATGGCCCGATCGCGATACGTACATCGGCGATGGTGTCCCCTTCTCGATGAAGCCAGACGGCGGTATTTAAGATAGCAATGGCAACTCCCTGAGGGCGCATGATACGCTTAAAGGCCGAGGCTTGCTGGATTCCCTTGAGGGGGAGATAAAACCCAACCAGGAGTTCCCCGCGCGGCTCTAGGGCTGAGCGTCCCGGCCCGAGGAAGAGTTCTTCCAACGGGAGGCGGCGAGTCCCGGCAGAGCTGGCGATCACAGCCTGTGCATCCAGCGCGACTAAGGCAATCGTGCCATCGGCAGCGGGCAGCGCGTGGGCAACATTGCCGCCTAAAGTGGCAGTATTGCGCACCTGGGGGCCGCCAACCAGACCACTGGCTGTAGCCAGCGCGGCGGCGTGTTGGTTTACAATTTTCGATTGGGTAATCTGGGCGTGAGGGACGGCAGCACCAATATAGAGTTCCCCTTCTCGAATTTCGAGTGCTGTCATTTCGGGGATGGCGGTTATATCCACAAGCGTGTGGACGGGGGCATGACGGCCCTGCTGAAGGTCGAGCAGCAGGTCGGTACCTCCTGCGATCAGGCTGGCATCACCGGGTGCGGCGCTGAGAGCCTGTAACGCATCTTGCACGGAACGCGCGTTATGATAGTTTTTCCAAAGGTTCATAGGGATCGGCGACCAGAAATATAATAAATCCGGCGGCACTTTTCGTCCAGGCTGGTCGGAACCCGACGCCGCCACAGAAAATGTCTGCGACGACCGCCGATCCAATATTAGGGCTATTTTAGCATGTTTCGATCGTTGCGGGGAGAATTTTTGAAAATAAACGCCGAATTTCCAAAAAGCGATATAATCTAGCTCGATGAAAAACTCTTCACAAAAGTCTCTTTTTTTCATATTGACATTATCGTTGCTTCTTACAGCATGTTCATTTTCGCTGTCTGAGCCAACGGTTGTCCCAACTGCCACAACTGATATGAAAACGGCTGTCGCCGAAGCCATGGAAACTGTTTCAACCGAATTGACCGAAACGGCCCAAATGGTAGTGCTTTCAGCAACATCAACGGCAACAGTCACCTTTACGCCCAGCCCCACGCTGACCTATACACCCACACAGACGTTTACACCCACAGCTACGGCGACCCCTACGCTGCTGCCCGCAAATTTCATCCCCGAAAACGCAATTTTGATTTATTTAGTCGCGCGAGATACCGGCGGCATAATCGGCTGCGGAGATACGTTAATTCAACTCTGGTCGGGGCATGTGCGCAGTGGCGATCTCGCTGCCGATCTTACGATCGCAATCAATACTTTGTTCCGGGCGGGGCAATATTCTGGCGGTCTATATAACGCTACGTACCCATCCAATTTGCAGGTGACTCAGATCATCTTTGATGGTAAACACACCGCCATTCACATGGATGGCAACTATGTTGTTCCTGTGGATAGCTGCGACGCCAGCCGTTACCGGTCACAGGTGTGGGCAACGGCAATGCAATTTGATGAAGTAACCAGCAATCTTACCCCCTGGGTGCGCTCAAAGTTGCTGGGCGATTTACTATCCATTCACACGGATGGCCGCCCGCAAGGAGCAGGCGAAGGCGACGAGGACGATTAAATATAAATACGCAAAGCCGCCAAGAAACAAAGTTGCAAAGAATTCGGTATTTTTCCCTTTGCGGCTTTGTCACTTTGCGCCCTTGCGTTAGCTTTTTTCAATATAGAGTTAATGGAGATTTATACATGAGAACAGAATTGCGCAATGCTGCGCTAAAGTATGCCCAGGAACAAAAACAACGCTTTCTGGATGATCTGATTGCCTTCTCGGCAATTCCTTCGGTATCCACTGACCCAGAGCGGGCTGCTGACGTGCAAAAAACCGCCAAATGGGTTGCCAACCGCCTGAAGGCGCTGGATTTTGCGAATATCAAGATTTACCCCACGGCACGCCATCCGGTTGTATATGCTGAAAATCTCTCTGCCGGAGCGGATGCGCCCACGGTGCTGATCTACGGCCACTATGACGTACAACCCGCCGAGCCGCTCGACAAATGGGATTCGGCCCCCTTTGAGCCACAAATACGCGGCGAAAATCTCTATGCCCGCGGCGCTTCCGACATGAAAGCCCAGGTTGACGCCACCATCAACGCGGCTGAAGCGATCATTCGTACCAGCAAACTTCCCGTCAATATAAAATTCATGATCGAAGGCGAAGAAGAAATCGGCTCGCCGAATTTACCCAAGTTCATGGAAGAATACAAAGACATGCTGGCTTGCGATTTCGCCCTCAACCCCGATACCGGTATGATCGCCCCAGGCCTGCCAACCATCACCTACGCGCTGCGCGGGCTGGCCTATTTCGAACTGCGTTTGTGGGGGCCTGCACACGATTTGCATTCAGGTGTTTTTGGCGGCGCTGTACACAACCCCGCACAAGTGTTGGCCGACCTGATCGCCGGGATGCATGATGAAAAAGGGCGCGTTACGTTGCCGGATTTTTACAACAGTGTGCGTCCGCTCTCTGAAGATGAGCGCGCCGAACTGGCCCGCCTGCCGATCACCGCTGAGTGGTTTATGCACAATACGGGCGCGCCTGCCCTGTTTGGCGAGGAGGGGTACACCCCCGTAGAACAAGTTGGTGCCCGCCCCACATTGGAAGTCAATGGCATGGTCTCCGGTTTCACCGGCGAAGGCTCGAAAACAGTGCTGCCTGCCTATGCGATGGCGAAAATCTCTTGCCGTCTGGTACCCGATCAGGACCCCGATGAGGTTCACCAACAATTATGGCACTATCTTGAGGAACACGCGCCCCCCACGGTTAGGTGGGAAGTCGTCGAGATGGCAAGCGCGCCCGCATCAATCAGCAGCCGTGATTCCCGCTGGGCGCAGGCCTATCTGCAAGCCGCCGAATCCGCCTGGAATGTCAAACCTCTCTTCAAGCGCGAAGGCGGCAGCGTTCCGGTCGTCACATCCTTCCAGGAAATTTTGGGCGTCGAATCGGTCAATATTGGTTTTGGCCTGCCTTCCGACAATATGCACGGCCCCAACGAAAAGTTGCACTTGCCTACTTGGTACACCGGCATTAATGCACTCATTCACTTTTTCTTCAATCTGGCGGGATCATGAGCGATAAATTACCCAGCTACGGGGGCCAGGCCGTTATTGAAGGCGTGATGATGCGCGGAGCAAGCTCAGTGGCGATTGCCATGCGCGATCCCGATCAGAAAATCATCATCCATACCGAAGAGCTTGGCGGCATCTATAAAAGTAAAATCTCAAAAATCCCCTTTCTGCGCGGCCTGATATTGCTCTGGGATGCGCTGGGATTGGGCATGCGCGCCCTGACGATTTCGGCAAACGCCCAAACCGGGGAGGATGAACAACTCGAAGGCCCGGCGTTGTACCTGACTCTGGCTTTCTCGCTGACGTTTTCGATCGTGCTCTTCTTCATCGCCCCGGCCACGGTGGGGAATTTGGTAGAGCGGTGGTGGGGCGTGCAACCCTGGGTGAGCAATTTGGCCGAAGGGTTTGTGCGGCTGGCGCTATTGATCGGTTATGTTGGTCTCATTGGCCTGATGCCGGATATCAAACGCGTCTTCATGTATCACGGCGCTGAACACAAAACCATCAACGCCTTTGAATGTAATATTGAACTAACGCCAGAAAATGTCGCCCAACAATCGATTGAGCACCCGCGTTGCGGCACCGCCTTTTTACTCACGCTCATGCTGCTCTCGGTGCTGATTTACTCGTTGCTCGGCAATCAGACCCTGGCAGCGCGGCTTTTGAGCCGTGTGGCGTTGATTCCGGTTTTGGCAGGTATTGCCTATGAATATATCCGCTGGACAGCCAATCACCTCGATTCGGCGTTCGTGCGCTGGATGATAAAACCCAATCTGGCCTTGCAACGCCTGACCACGCGCGAGCCTTCGCTGGAGATTATTGAAGTAGGTATCGCAGCCTTTGAGGCGATGCGCGCTAAAGAACTGGATATTGTCGTCTGACTCCCTGAAGTCGAGCCCAAAGGTTTGCAAAGAGAGCCGTGCTACTCTGTTCATACGGCCCCAAATTTGCTGAACGGATGGGTCCTCAGCCGAAAACTTTTAGGGTCACTATTTGTGACTGCTCAGCCTCAAACAAAAAGAGGCCAAAAAAGGGGGTGTGCCTGGGGGCGTACGCCCCCAGGCACACCCCCTTTTTTGGAATTCTATCTGCGAAGGCGTTAGCCTGAGCAGTTACCAATATTGAAGTGCTAATGCAAAAACGCAGAAACGACAAAAACCGCTCCCTGCGTGTGATTGTGTCCTCAATTTGGGGGCTGGTGCTGATATTATTCGTTGGCCTAGGCGCGGCGATTTGGTGGCAAAACGGAACCAATGCAGTCTTATCGCAACAGCCAATGCAGCTATCTTCCACACAGAATAACGTAGAAATTACCCCAGTCGTTGCATCTGTAACGCTTGAACCCAGCCCTACTCCCGTTCCAAGCGATACCGTCGTTCCCAGCCCAACGCCACTTCCCAGCAGTACCCCGCAACCCAGCGCAACCCTGAATTTTCCCACGCGTACGCGCAACCCATCGGCCACGCCGCGCACAACTTTGCCAACCGTGATCGGGCACTCTGTCAATGGCCGTCCGCTGGAAATCTTTGCCTTTGGCTCTGGCTCCCGCGAGCATTTGATTATTGCCGGGATTCATGGCGGCTACGAATGGAATACCGTTGCGCTGGCGGATGAGTTAATCGCCTATATCGGGCAGCATCCCGAAATCATCCCTGCGGACATGCGGCTCTATATATTACGCGCCTTCAACCCGGATGGCGAAGCGCGTTCCCACAATGTCGATGGCCGCGCCAATGCCAATGGGGTTGACCTCAATCGCAACTTCCCCGCCCTTTGGCAAGCCGAATGGTCACGCAACGGCTGTTGGGATTATGGACCGATCAGCGCCGGGCCACGCGCCGCTTCGGAGCCAGAAACCACTGCCCTGATGGATTTTATGCTCACACATCGAATCGAAGCGCTTATCAGTTATCACAGCGCAGCGTTAGGCATCTTTGCAGGCGGACAACCCCCAGATTCAGACTCAATCCGCCTGGCAGAATCCCTTGCCGCAGTGAGCAATTACCCGTATCCACCCATCGATACGAGCTGCACATTCACTGGGCAACTGATCGACTGGGCTTCAAATGCGGGCATCCCCGCGGTGGATATTGAACTCACCAATCACCGCGATACGGATTTCGAACAAAATTTCCGCATTCTTGAAGCGTTTCTGGAGTGGGAACAGTAGCAAAGACAACAAGGATAAGTCGTCACCCTGAGCGATCGCGAAGGGTCCTGCAAAGCGCAAAATTGCCAAAGTATTGAGTTTTTCGCTGCGCTAGATGCTTCGGCCTGCGATCTCAGTATGACATAATTAGAGAGTGTTATGAATAAAGTCAAGAGAGTTTTTACGCCCTGTTGCGCGATATTTGCGCTAGGGTTTGTTATTTTAGCCATCATCGGCGGGATGTGGTACGTGCGGCGCGTGCGCCCGCAACCCACACAGAAAATGCTCTATCAAGGCGTGGAATATATCCGTGATATTCGCAGTTCGCCGCGGCGCATGGTGATCCACGTTATCAAAATCGACTTGCGCGCCGAGGGCATTCGCCTGCTGGTTACGCCGGGAAATCCCGAGGAAGAATTACCCCTCAAGGCACGCACCACCTCCCAATTTCTGAATAATTTTGATCTGCAAATCGCCATCAACGGCGATGGTTTTGAACCCTGGCATTCACGCACTTTTTTAGACTACTACCCCCATGTGGGCGACCGCGTGGCCCCAATTGGTTTTGCGGCTTCTGAGGAAATCACCTATTCGCAAGATACTGATAAAGAACCAACCCTGTATCTGGCGATCAACAACGGGGCGCGCTTCAATGCCCCTACCAGCAAAATCTATAATGCCATCTCGGGCAATTTAATGCTGCTCAATAAAGGTGAGCCTATCGCCGGGCTGGAAGGTTCCCCCGAGCCGCGCACAGCCGTGGCACTGGATCGCGCCAATCGCTACTTGATCTTCGTGGTTGTGGATGGACGCCAACCGGGTTATTCCGAAGGAGCCACATTGCTGGAACTGGCTGAAATCATCGCCTACCACGGCGGCTGGACAGCCATGAATCTGGATGGGGGGGGCTCGTCCACAATGGTGGTGGAAGGCGCGCTCGGTGCGGATGTACTCAATTCTCCAATTAACAACAGCATCCCGGGGCGCGAGCGTCCGGTGGGCAATCATCTGGGGGTCTACGCCAGGCTGTTGAAGTAAAAATAGCCACAGAGAGCTCAGAGTTTTTTTTCTTTTTTTGGCGCTCTGTATTCTCTGTGGCTTCACTCCCCCAAAACTTGTACAATCAATTCGCGCCGCCGGGGCCGGTTATCAAAATCAACATAGATGATTTGTTGCCAGGTTCCCAGCGTCAGGCGTTGCTCAACAAAGGGAATCGTCAGCGAGGGGCCAAGCAGCGCGGCGCGCACATGCGAGTGACCGTTCCCATCGTGCCATTTTTCATTATGCTGATACTGGCGCTCGGGATTCACAATTTCATCGAAGAGGCGGCGCAAATCGCTAACACAGCCCGATTCGTACTCGATGGTCGTCAGGGCGCTGGTGGCCGAGGGGCAGAACACGGTCACGGTTCCACGCGCCAACCCCGAGCGACGCACCGCTTCTCCCACTTCGGGGGTAATATCCAAAATATCGGCATCTCCCCGCGTTTCCAATTTCAACACAATCGTTTCAACCGCCATCATCTCTCCTCACGGCTCAGGCTTATGCCTTCGCCGAAATAATCATCCCATTCCGCGGTAGAATGGGCGTATGTCTATGTCTGCAACGATTATATTACGCGATCAGGAATTTGAAATCAAAGCCGGGCAAACCGTGCGCTCGGCGCTCAGAAAACTTGAGATTCCCAATGAGGCCGTGCTGGCGACACGCCAGGGCGAACTACTTACGGATGATGAAATCATCGAGCGAAACGATGTGATTAAATTGATCTCGGTAATCTCTGGCGGGTAAATATGAACTGTCGCAAGTGTGACCAAAAAGCCGTGATCAATATGCGCCAGCACAAATTGGGGTTGTGCAAAACGCATTTTCTGCAATGGCTGCCGCAACAAACCGAGCGTTTTATTACCAAGTACAAAATGTTCAGCCGTGCGGATAAAATATTGGTGGCGGTTTCGGGGGGTAAGGATTCGCTGGCCTTGTGGGATATTCTCAACGAGGCAGGCTATCAGGCCGATGGGCTGTATATCGGACTCGGCATTGATGGTGGTCTGAATTATTCGGGGAAATCCCTGCGCTTCAGCCAAAAATTTGCCGAGGCGCGCGGCCTCAAATTGCACACCGTGGATATTCAACACGAATACGGCAGCAGCATCCCCGAGATCGCCGAGCGCACTCCGAAAGGGGTTGAAAAACCTTGTGCTGTCTGTGGCGTGAGCAAGCGCAATATTATGAACCGCGTGGCGCGCCAGCATGGTTACGATGTACTGGCAACCGGCCACAATCTGGATGATGAAGCCGCGATTTTATTCAGCAATACGATGCTCTGGCTGGGAAATTATCTGCAACGGCAAGGCCCGGTGCTGGAGGCCGCGCATCCAGGATTGGTGCGCAAGGTAAAACCCCTGTTTCGTTTTTACGAACGCGAAACCGCTGCCTATGCACTTTTGCGCGGCATCAACTATATTTACGAGGAATGCCCCTTTTCGATTGGCGCAAAGAGCATTTACTATAAAGAAATTCTCAACCGCATGGAGGCGGACCGCCCTGGCGCGAAATTAATTTTCTACCTTTCTTTTTTGCGCGCCCGCGAGCTGGGGCTCTTCGCAGAACCCCAGCGCACTACCAGCGAATTGGCTGCCTGCCCCAACTGCGGCCAGCCCACCGCATCGCCTGATCTGTGTGCATTCTGCCGCATGGTGGCTGCATAAAACCTAACTGTCAGTTTCCGGGGGTAATTTCACAATCGTCATCCAGAAACCTTCAATGGCTTTGATAACTTCCAGAAATTGGTTAAGATCAACGGGCTTGGCAATATAGCAGTTGGCGTGCAGGTTATAGGATTTAACGATATCTTCCTCGGCCTTGGATGTGGTCAGGATCACGACGGGAATTTGTTTGAGATGCGGGTCTTCTTTAATGATCGCCAACACTTCACGACCATCCATGCGGGGCAAATTTAGATCCAGCAAAATCAGATCGGGTCGAGTTGAATTCTGAAATTTATCCTCGTGGCGCAAAAAAGCCAGAGCTTCGGTGCCATCACCGACAACGTGTAAATTATTGCGCACCTTGCCTTCTTTGAGGGCCTCGATGGTCAGGCGCACATCACCGGGGTTGTCTTCGACTAATAATAATTCTACAGGACGGCCATTAGATTTCTCGCTCATCTTTACTCCTTTTCATAACTTGACAATGTATGCTCAAACTGTCATGCTCCCGAAGGACACCGTTCGTGCCGCGAGCACGCCGGTGCGAGACGGCCTCGGGACGGTGTGAGACCCCGCAGCGGCCGAAGAATCCCCGAGAACCTGATTTAGCAACCAGTTGTGCAGGGATTTCTCGCCGCAAAGCGGCTCGAAATGACATCATTTATTCAGTTTCCTGCAATATGGGCAGGGTGAAATAAAACGTAGCCCCTTCTCCGAGGTTCGACTCTACCCAGATGCGCCCATTATGCCGTTCAACGATACGCTTACAAATGGCGAGTCCGATGCCCGTTCCTTTGTATTCTTGCGCGGTATGCAATCGCTCGAAAATGGCAAAAATGCGTTCCTGATACTGGGGATC
Source organism: Chloroflexota bacterium (assembly GCA_018648225.1). NCBI lineage: Bacteria > Bacillati > Chloroflexota > Chloroflexota bacterium. The sequence goes on along the minus strand of JABGRQ010000077.1, from coordinate 9,615 downwards.
AATCCCAATGCCATTATCCCTGATATGAATCTGCCAGTGATCGGCCTTCCTTTCAGCGCCAATTTCAATGCGTGGGGGGGTGCTGTCATGAAACTTGAGTGCATTCCCAATCATATTCTGGAAAAGTTGCGTCATCTGGTTTTCATCGGCATAAACTATGGGCAATTCTTCTACTAAAATAATGCCGCGGTGTTCTTCCAGTAACGGCTGCAAATTAATATGCACTTTCCCTAAAACATCATCCAGATGTGTTTTCTTTAGTGGTGCCCCGCGCGTTCCAACGCGCGAGAAGGCGAGTAAATCATTGATAAGCTGTTTCATGCGCGCCGCCCCATCCACAGCAAAAGCAATAAATTCAAGACCCGCCTCATCCAGTTTATCGGTATAGCGGCGTTCAATCAGTTGCAAATAACTGGAGACCATACGCAGGGGTTCCTGAAGATCGTGGGAGGCCACATAGGCGAATTGTTCCAGTTCGGCGTTCGAGCGAGAAAGTTCCTGGGCTTTTTCAGCTAATTTTTGGGCGGCCTGCTTTCGATCCGAAATATCATCCATGATGAGCATCAATTGCCGGTTATCTTCCTGATCGAAAGGTATAAAACGGCAGTCCAGCCAGACTTGTTGATCAAAAGAGCTTGCGGTATGAACTTCCTGCCGGGTATCCGAACCGGTTTGCAAGGCGGCTTTCGCAGTCTCTAACAAGCCTGATTTTTTCCAGGATTGGATGTGATATATATTCTGTTGTAAGATTTGCTCCAGCGTTGCGCCAACGATCGTTGAAGCCGCTTCATTCGCCGTAATGCACTGGCCGGTGGCATCATAAACTGAAATTCCCAAAGGTGAAGATGAGATCAACTTTTGATTAAATGCCAGAGTCGCGGCAATGCGCTGCTCCATCTTTTTTCGATCTGTGATGTCGGTGGAAATACCCCCAACGCCAAAGGGTTGATCCGGCTCGAGGAACAGCGGGAAATTCGTGGTCAGATAAATATGCTCGCTGCTATCTCGATGAAGGATTCGCTCCTCAGCCTGAACGACCTCCCCGGCTTGCAGCGCGGCCAGGGCGTTGTGCCATAACACTTCGGCGGTATCAAAATGAAATAGATCATAGAGATTTTGCCCGGTATAATCATCCAGCGCCGGGATATCAAAATCGGCTAATTTGCGGTTCGCCAGGATGATATTGCCATCCAGGTCTTTAATCGATATCAGCGCGGGCGAATGATCCATAATCGCTTGCAGGCGCGCTTCACTGGCCCTGAGCGCATCGTTGACTTGCAAGGCGGCCAGTTGAGAGGCCTTCAACGCCTGCGTGCGTTCGGCGACTTTTTCTTCCAACGAGCCAAATAAACCTAACAACTCCGTCGCCATTTTGTTAAAAGAAACGCCCAATGAGGCAATTTCATCTTCCCCATGAATATCAACACGCTGCGAGAAATTGCCAGCCGAAATCTGCTGCGCGGCCAGCGAAAATTTTTCAATCGGGCGAATGATCTGGCGCACGATGGAAAAACCCAAATACGCTGATGTTAACAAGGCAATCAGCATGAGCAAAGCCACACCCAGCACCAATCGAATGGTTAGATTTAACGCGTATGAAAGTGGGCTTTCCGAGACCGCCGTCCAGGCAGACTCCCCCAAAATAACCTTTGCGCGCCCTCTCACCACTCTGGAGCCATCCAGGTCGGTGGTAATCCCATCGTCTTCGGGTAAAGCAATTGTTGTGCCCCGCAAAACGATGGATGGGTTGCGATGAGCAATCATTTCACCCGTGCGCCCCACAAGATAGAAATTATTATCCGGCGAAACATTCATTTCGGCGATCATGTCCCAGATAGCGCGAATACGCACCTCCGCGCTGAGCACGCCATCCACCAGCCCCGTGCGCACGTTCTGGATCGGTATGGCGATATTCATAAAAGGTTCGCCGGTTTCAGAATGAAAATGTACCATCCCATAATACGTTTCCCCGGTTTGGAGCGGCGTCAGAAATATTTCATCCTGTGAAAAATCGCGCAGATCAGATTCGAGCCGCACATCGTTATTCGCCACACGCACTCGCTCTTCTCCGTTGGCTGACAACAAGCTAAGTTCCACAAAGGCATCTTCACCAGCCTGTAAAAGGCGCAGCTTTTGGGTAATCTCCTCATTGCTCATCGTTGGGAAATAGTCCAGCTTTAAGGCTAAATGCGATTGCATTTCCAATGCTTCAAGAAAAGCTGTTGTTCGGATCGCGACGACCTCGGCGCGATGGCCCTGGTGCTCTATAGCCTGATCCAGTTGGAACGAGTAACTATACAGCGCGATCAACCCGCCTGCAATGAGCAAAGGAACGATGGAATATATCAGAAAAGAAAATGTCAGCCGTAAGCGAATGTTTTTTTTCACAAGGAGACTCCTCAATCCGGTGACTTTCACCAGGAATGACTCGCACAATCCGCTACTCGCGGATAATCTCGTCTGCCATTTGGATGATTTCGTCAGAGATATCCAAACCAATTTGATTGGCTGTATTCAAATTAATCAACATCAGCAGTTCCGGTTGTTCAACCGGGATCGACGAGGGCGCGATATCATCCAGAATCTGGCTGGCGATACGCGCGGCCTGAACGCCCGATGAATAAAAATCGGAACAAAAGGCCGTCAACGCGCCATTCCTTGCACCATTACAATAATTGACCGATATGGGCAACCCCGCGGCCAGAGCTTTCTCGATGTACAGGTCTGTCAGACCTACAAAGGCGCGCCCACCCACATAGTAGATGCCATCCACATCTTCGGGAATATTTTCAAGTAAAGCCAGTACCTGCTCGGGGGTGCTAACAGCCGATAAAACAAGTTCCACGCCCAGGTCGGCGGCTGTGATTCCCAGCGCTTCCACGGTGGGAGCCAGCGTATCTGAATCTTCATAGGGAACCCAAATTTTTTGGGCAATTGGAACCATCGTCACCAGCCAATCGAGGCGACGCCTACCACTTTCGATCGCGTCGCCACTGGCCAGCACACCGGTCATATTGCCTCCCGGCTGGATCAGGCTTTCCACAAAACCAGCCTCGACCGGGTCTCGCACGGCAGCAAAAACCACAGGGATTTGGGCGGCCTGGTTCGCTTCCATCACCGCTGTCGAAGCATCTGTGGTCACCGAAAAAATCATATCGACATCTGCGGCGATGAATTCCTCAACCTGAGCTGCCATTTCATCCGGTTCGCCCATTACCCCGGCGTAGATGTAGGTTATATTTTCACCGCTGGTAAATCCCAGGTTTTCCATCCCGGCCATAAATCCTTCAATGGCCGGGTCTGCGGATTCAATGGAATTGACCATACCAACGGTAATTGAGCGTGGGGGTGAAAAAACGGAGCAAGCCGCAAGCCCAAAAACCAACAAGAGCACAAGCAAAGAAGCGACAAAATATTTCGACATAACTTCCTCCAAATCCATCTGTATATAGAAAAACTTCGAGTTGGATGACATCCGCCACCCAGCTTTTCGTACATTTTCAGGGATTCTTCCTCGCTGCACTCGTCAGAATGACCTTTTTTGAGCTTTTTCCAAAATGATTCTCGGATGGATTCCCTGAGAACCATTTAAATCTCAGGTTGAGAATCAATGATCGCGAGAAAGGATACGACAACCGCTGGATCAAAATGAGAACCGGATTGTTTTTTCAAATGTTCAATCGCTTTTTGATGCGTCCAGGCTTTGCGATAGGGTCTGTCGGAGCGCAGCGCGTCCCAGACATCCACAATGGCAAAGAGGCGCGCCGCCTTAGGAATTTGCTCGCCGCGCAGCCCTTCCGGATACCCGCTGCCATCCCAGCGTTCGTGATGGTAATGAGGAATATCCAGGGCAGGCTGCAAATAGCGAATCGAACGCAACCATTCGTAAGCATATACGGGGTGCAAACGCATAATTTCCCATTCTTCATCTGTCAGCGGGCCGGGTTTTTGAAGGATATGGTCGGGAACACCCATTTTGCCAATATCGTGCAGGATCGCTCCCCGCCGCAGTTGGATCATATCGGCACCTTGCACATTCATCGCGCGTCCCAATTTCACAGCCAATTCGGTCACTCTGCGGGAATGACCTTCGGTTTCCTGATCGCGTAGTTCCAGGGCTTTGGCCCAACCCTCCAGGGTAGTATCGTATGCCAAAGAAAGTTCCATATTGGAATGTTCCAGCTTTTCAAAAAGATTCGCATTATCTACCGCAATCGCCGCCTGAGTCGCGATCGTATCAGCAAAATACTGCCATTGATGGTCAAGCTCAAAATCCTGTTGTTTAAACAACAATTCCAACACGCCTTTGATTTCACCTTTTGCAATCAGGGGCGTACCATAATAACCATGCAAACCTTCTCGCTCAAAAATGGCTTTGCGCTCAGGGTTTACACACGCTTGCTGGATATCTTTTGAGTGCATTGATTTTCCCTGCATGACAATATCGGCACCCAGGCTATTGGTGTAACGAATATTTTGCAGGTGAGAATTTCGTTCCCGATAGCCCTCGTGCGCAACCAATTTAAAGGAAGCTGTAGCCGAATCGAGCAGAATGATATTGGCCGCGTCGGCGGCGAGTTCTGTTTTTACGTGGCGCAAAACAACGCCCAATACAACTTGCAAATCCATGCTGCCGGTGATCGCCAGGTCGATTTGGTGCAACGCGTTCAGGAAAGCCAGTTGCTGTTGTTGTCCATCATAAAGACGTGTATTTTCCAGCGCCAGTGCAGCACGCTCTGCAAAAACAGAAACCAGGCGTTCATCGTCTTTTTGAAAGGCATTGATCTCTGCGCTTTGAATATCAATTATCCCGATAACTTCACCGTTGACGATTAACGGAATTGCCATTTCGGAACGCGCCGCCGCCCAATTGGGCACATAATTGGGTTGCTGAGTCACATCGCCGATATTGATAATTCGCTGTTCCCGAGCCGCGGTCGGAGCCAGCCCAGGGCCATCTAAATACAACGCTTTGCCACTCGAGACTTCTTTCGCATAAGGGCCAACGGCTGCCAGGCGTTTTAGCGCTCTCGTTTTGGGTTCAATCAACAACAAACTGCAATTCGATTGCCCAAACTCCGAGCGCAGTGTTTCCACAATCGTCAGACTTATACTTTCCAGGTCATTCGGCGCCGTAGTAAATAATGATCCTGATGCCCGATACAAACGCTCCATTTCGAAGGCCCGTTTTTGGGTTTCAGCGTTCAGGCGCAAATTCTGTAAAACGATTGCCAGTTGGCTGGCTGTCGTCATTAAAAACCGTTCATCCGCTGCCGTAAATGCGCTTTCCTTTTCGCTCTCGGCGTTCAACACGCCGAATACACGTTCACCCACCAGCATGGGCACGCATAGCTCTGAACGAATATCGGGATTCAGCTCAATATAATTTTCACACTCACGCACATCATCAATGCGGCCGGGTTTGCCATTTTGCGCCACCGTCCCTACCACGCCATTCCCTATACTGACAAATATTTCATCATCCTGTGTCAGAACTCCCTCACAATACGTCGCATACACTCGCAAACGCTGCTGATCGGGTTCCATGAGCAGCACTGTAAAATGATCCGAATAAACTTTCTCTCCCAGAATATTCACGAACTGAGCAATTAAATTTTCTTCGCTGTTGGCTTCCATACCTGCTATGGCGATCTTGTGCATAACGCTCAACTCATTCAATTGCTGCTGCAATGTACTCTCGGTTCGCTTGCGGGCGGTAATATCTTGTTTGATGGCAATAAAATGCGTAATTTCACCACGCTCATCGGTAAGCGGCGTAATTGTCATTTCTTCATGGTAGTGATTTCCGCTCTTGTTCTGGTTGATAATTTCGCCCGCCCAAACATTGCCGCCGGTAATCGTTGACCACATTTGCTGGTAGAACGACTCGTCGTGTTCGCCTGATTTCAGAACACGCGGATTTTGGCCCAGCACTTCAGCCACATCATACCCCGTTAGATCTGAGAACGCTGGATTGGCCCAAATCACTTCCCCTTGGGCGTCTGCGATCAGAACGGCGTTGGCTGCCGAATTTAAAGCTGCCGCCTGCAAACGCAATTGCTCTTCAGAATGCAGTTTTTCGGTGATATCGCTGAAGGTGAGCACGGCGCCCAAAATCTGCTGATTGAAAATGATCGGATTGCTGGCATAGGCTACCAAAAACGAGCTGCCGTCGCTGCGCCAAAAGACATCCTGTTCGTCGGAAACTGGCCGCCCGTTTAAAGTTGAAATGCAGATGGGGGCGGATACTGGAAAAGTATCACCAGCGGCCAAAGCAGGATGCACGATCGTATGCAGATTTTGCCCAACCAGTTCTTCAGGAGCGTACCCCAGAAGTTGAGCTGCGGAGGCGTTTGCAAAGGTGATCGTATTCTCCAGGTTTACGCCAATAATGCCCTCGCCAGCCGAATTGAGAATCAAATGGTGACGCTGGCTGAGTTCTTTTAAGCGATCATCTGCCAGCACGCGCGCGATCGCCGAAGTAATTTGGCGCGCTATCATGGCGACACGCTCAATCTCTTCGGCTGAAAACGGTTGCGCCGCGCCAATATCCAGCGCGCCAATCACTTCGCCGTCCGAAATCATTGGCGCGAAGACGGCAACCTTCAAGTCCAGGAGTTTCAATATTTTCGGGAGCCGTTTACCAATCAATGCCCGCGCACTCTCCGGTAGCGTTGGCGTATTCAGATATTCTTTCAAGTAAGTGAGCAGATCATCTTCGCCATCCAGCACACTGATTTTCTTGCCATAGAGCATTTTTTCGACCAAACTACCCTCGCGAATTGGAATCCGCACTTCCGGAATGTCGATGCCCAGGAACCTGGAAATACGTTCGGCAATCTTCCCCGGAAGGGCAAAATGCTGCGGACAAAGATATTGCCGATCTTCACTCAGTAAATATATTGTGGCGCTATAGCCCTGGAAAATGCGCTTTGTACCTTCATTCAACACCCCCAGGAGGTTTTCAATCGTGGCGCCCTGATTGAGGGCGTGGTTAATATCATTAATTAGCCCTAAATCTTCCGCCTGCAACTGAATAGCCTTTTGGGCTAACACGGATTCCGTGATATCGCGCACTGTCGCCAGAATTGCCGGCTGACCCTGCCAGGGAATGTCTACATACCGGGCATCAACAAAGAATGGCGGTTGAGCGCCGCCGTTATGCGCCAGCTCAATGATGTCGCCTTCCTCCAAGCTGACATCAAGCAATGTGCCCTGTAAACTGCTGCCGTTTGTGCCGAATATTTTTTCAGCTGAGGGGTTGGCGAAAAGAACAGTCTTCTGCTGGTCGAGTATCAGAATGCCATCGCCGCTCTCGGTAATGATGCGGCGAAAACGTGCCTCACTTTGCCGCAACTGGCGCGCATATTTCAGGTTTTGGGTGCGCAAGCTGTTGCGTTCCATCGCAAACGTGAGCGAACGGCTGAGCGATATTTCGTCATAGCCGCCTTTGAGCAAATAATCTTGCGCGCCCAATTGTAAAGCGCTCGTCGCCAGTTGTTGGTCGTCCAGACCTGTCATCACAACGATGGGCACATTTCCGGCGGCAGAAATCATTATTTCAATGGTTTCCAGCCCGCGGCTATCGGGGAGCGATAAATCGAGCAAGATGATGGCATAATGATGCTGCTGAAGCAGCTCTCGGGCATCTGCCAGACGGACCGCATGGTGCAGTTGATAGTCGTTGTCTGCAATTTCTTCCAGATACACCTGGAGCAGGCGCGCATCGGCGGGATTATCTTCCACCAACAGAATCAACTTGGAGGACGGTTCGGCATCAGCGGGGGTTGCTCCGCTGGCAGATTCCACTTGAACAGCCAGGTCAAGTAAACTTCCATCGATCCCCAAATTTGAACGCAGTTTCTTCTCGCCCTTGTGGGCGTACATGGCGGCATCGGCTTCACCCATCAATACTTCCAGGGAACGCGGCAGCAAAACCGACCACTCGGCAATGCCAATGCTAAAACTCAATTGAAAAGGTTCCCGACAATCAACATGGTAGGCTTGCCGCTCCTGCTCCAGGCGATCCAGAAGCAGGTCTTTATGATTTTCATGAGAATGAATCGCCAAAACTGCAAATTCATCCCCCGCCAAACGCCCAATAATATCGGCCTGGCGGAAGGTTTTTCGCAAAATCTGAGCGGTTGCCAAGAGGGCACGGTCACCCATCGAATGCCCATGCAGGTCGTTGATCTTCTTGAGACCATCCACATCAATGAAGAAGAACAACAGATCGGTTTGTGCGCGGCGCGCAACCCGAATCTGCTGTTCAGATAATGTCGTGAAACCCCGGCGATTATTCAGGCCGGTCAGGTCATCCGTAATTGAGATTTCCAGCAAGCGTTGTTTTAACTGGTGCCGCTCGTGCGCATAGCTGATGGCTCTGGCAAGAAATTTGGCGTCAAATTCGCCTTTGACCAGATAATCTTGCGCCCCGCTCTGTACAGCCTGCAACGCCAGCGCTTCGTCTTCGAGGCCGGTCAACACGATAACGGGCACTTGTGGCAATGCCTCACGCGCTGAAATCAGTGTGTCTAATCCCCGGCTATCTGGAAGGTTCAGATCAAGCAGCAAAATATCAAATCTTTGCTGTTCGTATTGAGCAATTCCATCGGCTAAACACGAAAAAACAAGCACATCATAATTCGCTGTGCGCTCACCTTGCATGGTTTCCTGAATGAAACGCACGTCTCCTGGATTATCATCAATCAGGCAAATACAGGTTTTTGGTTTTTTCATCATGATTGTGGCGTAGTTTTGCGCGACAGCGTTTATGGAGTGGCTGTTTTCTCAAGAAAAGGTTTAATTACCGGAATAAGATCAGAATACATATTCCGCTTGATAACATAACCATCTGCACCAGCAGCGGCTGCACCGATGCGATAATGGTCGTCCTCCTGTACGGTCACAATCACAATCGGAACCTCAGGGTATTTTTCCTTGATCATTTTTGTGGTATCCAGGCCGTTCATGCCAGGAAAATGGATATCCATCAAGATTAAATCAACCGTAACCGCATCCAAAATCCGGGTAGCTTCTTCCCCATTGCGGGCTTCAAGCATCACAATCCAGGGGTATTTCTTGCTCAACCATTCACGAATTGTTTTGCGAATGATGAAATGATCGTCGGCTATCAAGATAGAGGCTGGATTCATATTATTTTCCACATATAACTGCTCAGGCTAACGCCTTCGCAGAGAGAATTAGCTGAATTAGAAAGCTATCTTTATAAGCCAACTATAGAACAAGCGGGAATTTTTGTCTGTCACGAAAGGATGACGCTGGATGTAGTAAAAGTTTGACTCTGGCAACCGAACCCAAAAAACAGGGTGTGAGAATGCGGCCGCATCCTCACACCCTGTTTTTTGGGCTTTCGCTTTCGTTTGTATGGGTGAGATCAGCTCACTGACATCAAACCATGCTCTGCCGCATAGCGCACCAGACTGGCAATATCCGATACGCCCAATTTCCCCATCAGGCGGCTGCGATAGGTATTCACTGTGCTCAGCGATATATGCAAGAGTGTCGCGATTTCGGCGCTGGATTTCCCCTCGATAGCCAGGTGCATCACTTCACGTTCACGCGCACTGAGTTGTTCCAAAGGCGAAACCACCG
>JABGRQ010000076.1 GCA_018648225.1 Chloroflexota bacterium | reverse complement strand
CTCAGAATGACATCCTTGTTCGTTATCCTTTTGATTCGAACAAAAAATCGGTTAAATCCGCGTTTCATGTACACAGTTATATGACCGGAAAATGATATTTGAACCTGGGAAGATTGAAAGGATTTTAAATGGCTCTGATCTCCAATCGCCAGGAGGCGACTACCTGGCAGAAAAAGTACGATGCTCACGCGCCGCGAGTAGGGGATTTTGCGCCAGATTTTGAACTGCTGGATAATAACGGTGAAAATTTGGTGCGCCTTTCCAATTTTCGCGGAGAAAAGCCTGTTGCGCTGATATTTGGCAGTTTCACCTGACCGCCCTTTGTCAATGGGACCGTGGGTCTCCAGGATTTATACGCCAAATATCATCAAGAAGTGCAATTTCTATCGATCTACATTCGTGAAGCACATCCAGTAGATGGTTGGTGGTTTGGCAAAGGCCCGATGAGCCTGCTGCTGAAACTTTCGCGCTCAAAGGTGGCCACCGATATTTACGATCCGGTGAGCTTGGACGAGCGGCGCGCTGTGGCCGGGCAATGCCAGGATGCGCTGCAATATGGCATTCGCACCTATGTAGATGATATGGATGATTCGGTCAATAAGGCATATGCAGCCTGGCCGACGCGTTTATATTTAATTGGTGTGGATGGGCGTGTGGAATATGCTGCCGGTTTAGGCCCCTGGGATTTTAGCCCGGCGAAGCTGGAGCGGGCTATCGAAGTTTATCTGAAGGAAATAACGGTATAAAAACTGAATCACTAAGGATACGAAGGGAGACAAAATTTATTCGTGAGTCTTCGTGTCCTTAGCGGTTAAAAATCCCTGTTTCTCAAAAAACTCGTTTGTATAAATCGCTTTGCAGCAAATTTTGGGGGTCGTAGCAGCTTTTCAACACTTTGAATTTTGCCAATGTTTCAGCGCCCAAAAATTGTGCGGTATCTCCCAAAGTTAGTGTGCTATCTTTGGCGAAATAAAAGCGTCCGTTGGCTGCGAGTACGATCTGGTTGAGTTCGCTCGCCATACGCTGCAATCCGGCGCGGTTGTTGCGAGTGACTTTGAAATCGAAGGCCAGCGAGTAGCCATCCACGGCATGGGAGAGCAGAAAATCATCAGGGCGGTGGCGTTTGAGTACCACCAGATACGAAGGCAGGCCGCGTTTATGAGTCAGGCGCAGCATTTCGCTGAAGGCAGCCGCGGCGTTTTCGGTGGGGATAATGCTCTGGTATTGAATCAAGCCCTGGGGGCCATAGGATTGAATCCAGTTTGGGATATAGTCGAGCAAAAAATGGAAGGCAGCGTGTGGCTGTCGGATGGTTTTATGATCTCCCAGGCGCGAGGCGTAGTATTTTCCGGCGTTGATCAGGCGCGTGCCGGGGTTGTTCATCCATGGGGACATGAGCCGCCACAAAATTGAAGACGGCACTACGCCCATGAGTGTATCGGGTAGGGTTTGATGCTCGAGGCGCAGCGTCTGCTGGGGGGCAGGATCAACTCCCGGGTCCAGATAGTTGGCGGCATGAATCTGGCCGCGTCCCAGAGCCGTGCTGTTCGCTAATCCATCAATCCAACTGACAATATAATCATCCGTATCTTTACGGGCTTCCAGATCGTTAATTTGCTGGGCCAGATCGCGGGGCGCCCAGGCTTCTACCGATAGATTGCCGGAATAAATGCGCTTGAGTTGCAATGTGATCGATGTGAACACTCCCAGCACGCCCAGACTGCCGATCATGCTGTAAAACAAATCGGCATTTTCACCCGGCGTAACGGTGACGCTCTCGCCGTTGGACAGTAGCGCTGTGAATTCAAGCACATGGTCTCCGAAGGTTCCGGCGCGGTAGTTGTTTTTGCCGTGTACATTCATCGCCAGGCAGCCGCCAATAGTGGGAGCCATTGTGCCAGGTACCACGGCAGGCCACCAGCCATCTTCGATGGTGTATTGCCAAAGTTGCTGGATGGTCACACCCGGCTCAATGCGGATAATCCCGGTTTCGGGATTCCATGCCAGAATGCGGTTCATGCGCTGCATGTCGAGCACAATCTGACCGCTGTTGAGGGCTGCGTCGCCATAGCTGCGCCCCGCGCCGCGCAGGCCAATACTCAAGCCGTTCTGACGCGCCAGAGCAAAAATTTCGTTAATTTGTTCAACGTGGGTGGGTCGGTAGAGATAGCCCAGGCTGCCGTGAGCGCGCCCGAAACCGGTCAGTTTTTGTAAGCGGTTGAGTTCAAGCATGAGTTTTGATGTGGGTGAACCAGAAGGATTTAATCTGGATGGGCGGAAAAAAACTTTAACCACAAAGGCACGAAGACACTAAGAAAAATAACAAGGCAATTCTTCGAGTTTTTGAGCTTTGTGGTGATTTTTAGAATGATAAGCGCCGGAAAATGACCGAGGGAATATGCTGTAAAATCAGCCCCACCAGCCGCCAACGCGCCGGGGTAAATATGACCTGCTTGCGTTTGCGGATCGCCTTCCAGATGTCGTCGGCAGCCTGTTCAGGCGAAATCACCCAAAAATTGGCCCCGCCTGCGGCTTGCAGCAATTCGGTATCCACATAGCCGGGTTTGACCGTCAGCACATGCACGCCCTTGCGCGTCAGGCGGTTGCGCAGTGACTCGAGATAGGTATTCATTCCAGCCTTGGAAGTGTGATAGGGTGGGTTTCCCACGCGCCCGCGCTCTCCGGCAATCGAGGAAATGCCCACAATTTGCCCGCTGCCCGTGGTATCAAACAACGTAGCCGCCTGATCCAACCAGGCCATCGCGCCCAGCAGGTTGACTTCAATCATCTGACGGTCTTTCTCAAAATTGTATTCGGCAATATCCACGCCGGGCATGGTTGCCGATGCGTAGACCAGCAAATCAAGTTGACCGAGATCGGCGATGATTTTTTGGAAGAGGGGCGCAATTTGATCGAATTGGGATGCGTCGTGAACATAGGCCTGGGCGATATTCTGACCAAGCTCCTGGTGGATCGCTGCGCACAGGGCATTTAATTTATCTTCGCGGCGGGCGAGCAGCGCAAGGGTATAGCCCTCACGCGCCAATTTGTACGCCAGTGCTGCGCCAATACCCGAAGAAGCCCCAACGATGATGGCGCGGGGGCGGGTGAGCAGGGGGTGTTCGGTTTGTGTCATGTGTTTCTTTCTTGGTTGTGGGTTAAAAGTTGAAGGTTGAAAATTGCTTGAACCTTCAACATTCAACTTTCAATTTTTAACCGTCAATGCCACCCAATCTTCAATCTGGCGTTGGGCAACGATCTCGAGTTGGTGTTTTTGAAGGGCGGCCAGCATATTGGGCATCTGTTCTTCGAGAATGCCCGAGAGCAGCAATTTCCCACCGGGAGCAATCAAGTCGGCCATGCCTGAATCTAAGAGTTGAATGAGGATATGCGCCAGAATATTGGCAATCACCAGTGGAGCTTGTGTCACCGGGAAGACGCCTTGCTGGATGGCTTCCACCGAGCCGCGGGCGAAGTGAGCGTATTCGCCAACTTCGTTGATGCGGGCATTTTCCTCGGCTGTGGTAATTGCATCGGTGTCAGTATCCACACCGAAGGCGCACGCCGCGCCTAATTTTAGGGCGGCAATCGAGAGTATCCCCGATCCGCAGCCAATATCGAATATCTCCAGCCCTCGGATGCTTTCGGAAAACTCTGAGGTTTCTAAAAACTCCAAACAAAGCTGGGTGGTGGGGTGGGTGCCGGTGCCAAAGGCCATGCCCGGATCAATGCGGATGGGAATACGGCTTTCATGGGGGGCATCGAGCCAGCCAGGGATAATTAGCAAGCGCTCGCCGATATTGACCGGGTGGAAATTTTCTTTCCAGGCTTCGGCCCAGTTGATTTCTGCAATTTGGGTGAATTGTGCTTCGGGCAAGGCTTGAATGCGCCCCAAGAAATAGAGTGATTCCTCGATGCGCTGGCGAGTTTCTTCAAGTTGAGCGTCAATGGGGAGATAGCCGCAGACTTTCAGCGGGCCAATCGGGTAGCCCGGACCTTCGAGATCGGGGGCAATGCCCGTGCTTTCAACGACCACGCCACCGGGTACAAAACGCGCCAAAACATCGGCAACCGCTTCGGCTAATTCGCCGTCCACGGTAAGCGAAACTTCAAGCCAACTCATCCGCCAATGACGTCTTTCAAGCGGTCGAAGAAGCCGCGTTCCTGGGGTGTCACTTCGGTGCCCAGGCTGTTGGCTAATTGCTCGAAGATCACGCGCTGTTCTTCGCTAAGCGTGCGGGGAATATCAATATTAATCACTACTAGCTGATCGCCGCGGTGGTTGTTGCGTAAATGGGGAACCCCTTTGCCCCGCATGCGGATAATTTTGCCGGGCTGCGTTCCACTGGGAATTTTCAGCAGTGTGTCGCCATCGACTGTGGGTACCTGTACTTCATCGCCGAGGGTAGCTTGGGCAATATTGACATTCAGATCGAGCAGGATGTCGTTATCGCGGCGGCGGAAGTATCTGTGTTTGTTAACCTGGATCACGAGGTAGAGATTGCCGGGAGGGCCGTTATTGGCTCCGGGCTGGCCTTCACCGCTCAGACGGATCTGCGTTCCTGTGTCAACCCCCGCCGGGATGTTGACAAGTTTCTTACGGGTTTGGCGCACCAGGCCTTGCCCGCGGCAGGTTTCGCAAGGTGCGACAATCACTTCGCCTTTGCCGCCACAGGTGGGGCAGGTGGTCACTTGCACCATCGAGCCGAGAATGGTTTGGCGCGACTGGCGAACTTCGCCCTGACCATTACAGGTGGAGCAGCGTGTGGGGGTGGTGCCGGGCTTGGCGCCACTGCCGCTGCATGTATCGCAGTTTTCGTTGCGACTGATCTCAATCTCTTTTTCGATCCCGAAAACAGCTTCTTCAAAACTAAGTTGCACGCGATATTGTAAATCGGCGCCGCGTCGGGGCGCATTGCGCGAACGCGATGATGAGCGTCCGCCAAAGCCGCCGAAACCAAAACCGAAGAGTTCTTCAAAAATGTCGCTAAAATCGACACTGGTCCAGTCGGGGACACCGCCAGCACCCTGTACGCCGGCGTGACCATAGCGGTCATACGCGGCGCGTTTTTCCTGATCGGAAAGCACAGCATAGGCTTCATTGATTTCTTTGAAGCGTTCCTCGGCATCCGGTTCTTTGCTAACATCAGGATGATATTGGCGCGCCAAACCTCGGAAGGCCGATTTTAACTCGTCTGCCGAAGAACCTTTGGGTACGCCTAGAATTTCGTAATAGTCTCGTGGCATAATTTAAGTTAAAAATTTAAGGTTGAAAGTTGAAGGTTGGAAATTGCCGGGCAACTTTCAACCTTCAACCTGCTAACCTTAAACTGTGCTTACGCGCTGCGGAATTCGCCGTCAACGATATCTTCATCGCCATTATCCGGGCCTGACTGATCGCCAGGAGGGGGGTCTTGGGGATCAAAGCCCTCGGCTCCGGGCATTGGGCCAGCCGCGTCGGGGTCTTGCTGATAGGCGGCTGCGCCAATTTGTTGCACAATCTGACCCAGCTCGTCGGCAACACGGTTGAGTTCATCAGCTTCGGCGTTTTCGTTCTCAAGCACTTTACGCACCTCCGCTACTTTTTCTTCAACTTGTGCCTTTACTTCAGCCGGGACTTTATCACCCAGGTCGGTGAGCGCCTTTTCGGCGGTGTAGGCCATGTTGTCGGCTTTGTTGTGGGCCTCGACCCGCTCTTTGAATTTGAGGTCTTCCTCGGCGTGCCGTTCGGCTTCCTGGCGCATTTTATCAATTTCGGCATCGCTCAAGCCGGAAGATGCCGTGATGGTGATATTCTGGCTGCGGCCAGTGGCTTTGTCTTGCGCGGTGACCTTGAGTATACCATTGGCATCAATATCGAAAGTGACTTCAATCTGGGGAACACCGCGTGGTGACGGGGGAATGCCGTCCAGAATAAAGCGTCCCAGCGATTTATTGCCAGCAGCCATTGGGCGTTCGCCTTGGAGCACATGAATTTCGACCTGAGGCTGGTTTGCAGCCGCAGTGGAGAAAATCTGGCTCTTGCGCGCCGGGATGGTGGTATTGCGCTCGATCAACGGGGTGGCAACATTGCCCAATGTTTCAACCGAAAGCGATAGTGGGGTAACATCGAGTAAGAGAATGTCGGTGACATCGCCACCCAACACGCCAGCCTGGATCGCCGCGCCCAGGGCTACAACTTCATCGGGATTGACGCCCTTGTGGGGTTCGCGCCCAAAGAATTTCTTGACCGCTTCTTGCACGGCAGGCATACGCGTCATACCGCCAACCAGCACGACTTCACTCACATCGGAAGGTTTCATCCCGGCATCGTTGAGGGCCTGTTTCACGGGAGTAATGGAACGCTCAATCAAATCAGCGGTGATCTGCTCGAGTTTGGCGCGCGTCAGGTTGAGCACCAGATGTTTGGGGCCGCTGGCATCGGCGGTGATGTAGGGCAGATTGATCTCGGTCTGTTGCAGAGTCGAGAGTTCAATTTTCGCTTTTTCAGCCGCTTCTTTGAGACGCTGTAAGGCCTGACGATCGAGACGCAAGTCAATACTATTGCTCTGCTTGAATTCGTCGGCCAAAAATTCAATGATGCGCTGGTCAAAATCATCGCCGCCCAGGAAAGTATCGCCGCTGGTGGATTTGACTTCGAAGACGCCCTCGCCTACTTCCAGAATGGAAATATCGAAGGTGCCGCCGCCCAGGTCGTAGACGGCCAGCATTTCGTTGGATTTTTTATCCAGGCCATAAGCCAGAGATGAAGCAGTCGGCTCATTGATGATGCGCAGCACTTCAAGGCCAGCGATTTTACCGGCATCTTTGGTGGCGTTACGCTGGGCATCGTTGAAGTATGCTGGAACGGTGATGACGGCCTGGGTAACCGCTTCGCCCAAATAGGCTTCAGCATCGGCTTTGATTTTTGCCAAAATCATCGCCGAAACTTCAGGGGGCGAGTAGTCTTTTTCGTCGAGTTTGACGCGCACATCCCCGTTGGGGGCTTTGTTCACGTTGTAAGGCACCATTTTAATGGCGCGCTGCACTTCAACGTCGTCATATTTGCGCCCCATAAAGCGTTTGATCGAGAAAATCGTATTCTCCGGGTTGACGACGGCCTGGTTACGCGCCGGACGACCCGTAATACGTTCGTGATTTTTATTGACAGCCACAACCGACGGCACCAGGCGTTCGCCCTCTGCCGAAGGGATCACTACAGGTTCTCCGCCTTCAACGACCGCGGCGACTGAGTTGGTTGTACCTAAGTCAATTCCGATAATTTTTGCCATGATATTCCTCCGAATGATTTGTACTATTCGTTTTATTAGTTAATTATTTGTCAATCTGATTACGCCGCCACAACAACCGTCGCCGGGCGCAGCACGCGCTCGCCAATTCGATAACCTTGTTGCAGCACTTCGATAATGTGTTCAGTCTCGTGCTCATCGCTGGGGATCTTCATTACCGCTTCGTGCAGATGAGGGTCAAATATGCTGCCCTCGGCCTCGATGGGGGCGATACCTTCGGCTTCCAGGATCGACAGTAGTTTGCGATAGATTAGCTCAATTCCTTCGGCCCAGTCGGCGCCTTCGCCTTCAGCGGGGCGGTTTTTCAGTGCGCGTTCCATATCGTCCATCACGGGTAAAAAGCGCTTGATGACGCCGCCAGCCGCGTTTTTATAGGTGGTTTCGCGCTCGCGATCGACGCGTTTTTTGTAGTTGGCGAACTCGGCGCGCTCGCGCTGCCAGCCAGCAAGGTATTCGTCGGCTTTGGACTGGATTTCTTCGAGGGGAGATTTCTCAGCCTCGGAGGCAGAATCCACCTCGGGGGAGTCTGCTTCATCCTGCACGGGCGCAGCGGACTCGCTCTGGGCTGGTTCCTGTTCTTCGGGCTGGATTTCGTCCTCGATAATTTCTTCTGCGATGTCTTTCTTTTTCTTCTTGCTCATTTTTTATTCTTCATACCTTTCATTGGACAGCGTATCACCGACCAGTTCGCTGAGTAAATTGGCAACAAACTGCACAGTGGAGATGGTGTGGGCGTAGGTCATGCGGGCGGGGCCGAGAACGCCGATGGCGCCGGTTGCCACGCCGGGAACGCCATAACGAGAGAGCACCACGGCGCAGTCGCTCAGGTCTTCCCAGGTGCCGTCACCGCCGATCAGCACATGGATGCCGCTGGTTTCGGGGGAGAGCACGGTTTGCGAGAGCAGATCTTCGAGTTGGGAACGTTCTTCCCAGAAGCGCAACGCGCGGTGGGCGACGCCCGGTTCGAGGAATTCGGGTTCGGCGAGCACGTTAGCCAGCCCGTCGCGGTAAATATCACCGGCCAGCACATTGTCAGAGCGCTGCATTTCATCCACGGTAAGTTGTAAAATATCGCTCTTGAGATCGTCCTGTGTTTGAGATAGCAAAGCGATGATTTCGTGAGCGTCTTTTTTCTGCAAAACTTCATTGATCCAGCGCGCCGTGGCGCTGAGCTTATCCTGGGCGACGGGTTCGGCTAGTTTGAGCATTTGTTGGCGGATTTCGCCGCCATCGAGTACCAATACCATCAAAACCTGTCGGCCACGCGTGGCGATGAGTTCGATGTGTTTCAGGCGGGCGTGTTCCGGGTGCAAAGAAGTTACCAGCGCCGCGCCGCGCGATTGTCGCGCCAATACTGAGGCAGCCAGGCGCATCCATTGGTCAATATCACTCCGCGCCTGGTAGAACTGATGCTGGATGGTATGGCGCGTATCCGAGGGTAATGTCGCTCGCCCCATGAGTTGGCTGACAAAATAGCGGTAGCCTTCCTCGGTAGGGATGCTGCCAGCCATCTTGTGGGGCTTGTCGAGATAGCCTTGCTCCGTCAGGGCGGCCATTTCGTTGCGCACCGTGGCCGAACTGACATTGAGAGCATAATCTTCTACCAGCCGCTCAGAGCCAATCGGGTTGACTTTCTCAACATATTCCCGAATGACCAGCGCCAGGATGAGTTTTTGACGTTCAGATAGGTTGCCCATAAATTTGTTTGACTCACAGGGAAAGCCCTGTTTGCTCTATTTTAGCAGTCGAAGCTTTCGGTTGCTAAGACAACGCTATGAATCATAACATTTGGGCGCATCTCCGTCAAGAAATGGCCTTGTTGAGGGGAATCTTCTTATATGAAATTAACAAAAAGGGGGGGTAAAAAAGAATGACCGGCAAAGCCGGTCATTCTTTTTTGTGTATCGGTTATACCGTGGTTATTTTCGCTTCGCCGCGGCGCACACCCCACATTAGGATTAGCGCGCCGATCATAAAGAGCGGAGCCACCAGCATGACGCTGTTGTAGTTTTCATTGCTTAATTGGATGATCCAGCCATTGATATTTGGCCCGGCGATGGCCGCCATTGTGGAGAACAGATAATACAAACCGGTAAAGGTACCGATGCGGGCATCTTCAACCATATCGACCACCATGGGCAGCGAGTTGATATTAATCAGCGCCCAGGCAATGCCGCTGCCCATCAGCAACAGGCTGATCACGCGTACGGTTCCCAGTACGGGCAATTTTGTCAGCGGGGTAGCCAGCAGGCCGGGAGGCAGCACAAACATTACCCCAATGAGCGCGGCCAGCATAATTAGCCCGGCAGAAATCGTCACCCGGCGGCCTATGCGTCCACCGATAAAGCCGGAGATCAGGGCAAAAGCCACAAAGAGCAGCGAAAGATGCCCCAACATTCCTGCTCCATCGCCTGCGGTCAGGCCGAGATGGTTGACGGAGTATAGCGTGAAGAAGGCCTCAATGGCATTGTAGCCCACAAACCAAAAGAAGATCGCCAAAAACAGGCGCATGGCGCTTTTATCATTGTCTTGCCAGACTTCCTTGAGGCTGGCAAACATATTGGGCTGTTTTTCGGCGGCCTCAAAATCTTTGGGTTCTTTGACAAAAATGAAAACCAATAGCGCCGAAAGTATTACCAGCACTGATCCCATCCAGAATGGATAGGCCGGATTTATGGCGTAGAGTTGGCCGCCGATGAGAAAGGCGATAATTGCGCCGATGCCGCCCATGAAATTGATGATGCCGTTGGCCTGGGAGCGCTTATTGGAGGGGGTGATATCGGGCATCAGGGCGACGACGGGGGTGCGCCACAGCGCCATACTCAACAGCAGGGTGGTGGTGCCTGCCACGAAAAGGGGCAATACTGCCGCCACAGGGATAATGCCAAAGGCTAACGCCGAAATCGGCGCGCCGATGAGAATAAACGGCATACGCCTGCCGATGGGCGAGCGTAATTTATCAGACCAGGCGCCCACCGGGGGCTGGATGAACAGGGCGGCGAGATTGTCGAGTGTCATAAAGAAGCCAATCCATGCCGGAGCCAGGCCAAAACGGTCGGCCAGGAAGATGGGCACAAAGGCATTGTAGACGCTCCACAAAACGCTGACGCCAAAAAAGCCAAAGCCGAGCAAGAAGATTTTGCCATAATTGAATTTCATTGTTTACCTCCGGTAGGGTTAAAGGGTACAGTTGAAGGTTGAAAATAACCTGTAACCTTTAATTTTCAACCTTTAACTGATTAAGAAATTTTCGATCTTCGTCCGTTAATATTGCACTTTCGAGCATATCGGGTCTGCGTTCAAGGGTACGCAGCAGCGATTGTTCGCGTCGCCAGCGGTCAATACGGGCATGGTCGCCGGAGCGCAGTATATCGGGCACACCCCAGCCGCGGAATTCTGCCGGGCGGGTGTAATGCGGATGTTCGAGCAAGCCCTTGGCGTGGGAATCTTTTTGCGGCGCTTTGGGGTCACCGAGTACATCGGGGAGCAGGCGCGTGATGGCATCGATGAGTACCAGGGCAGGCAATTCTCCGCCCGTTAGCACGTAATCGCCAATCGAGATTTCATCGGTGACGAGATGCTGGCGCACGCGTTCATCGAGGCCTTCGTAGCGTCCGGCGATGAGCGCGATGCGGGGATGTGCTGCTAATTCGTGGGCGACAGCCTGCGAGAACAGGCGTCCCTGGGGGGTGAGGAGCACCACCGGGCAAGTTGGCGGTGTGCCGGTCACTTCTTCAACGGCATTAAACATTGGATCAGGTTTCATCACCATGCCGCCGCCTCCGCCATAGGGAATATCGTCGGTGACATGATGCTTGTCGGTGGCCCAATCGCGGATATTGTGCAGGTGAAATTCCACCAGATTGCGCTCGGCGGCGCGTTTGAGGATGCTGCTGTTGAGATAGGGTTCAAGCGATTCGGGGATCAGGGTAAAAACGTCAAAACGCATGGTGTGATTATAGCCGATGTGGGCGAATAGGGACTTCCGACTTGGGGGTCTGCTCGGTGGCGATTTGGTCTTTTCCGTTTTGCTTGGCCTGATATAGCGCTTTGTCGGCAATTGCCATCAAGCTGTCGGCGGAATCTTGTTGCTTACAGGAACACGCGGCCACGCCGATGCTGACTGTGCGCTGAAAACTGTGGTGATTGGATTGGATGATGTGTGCCCGGATGGATGCGCACAGTCGCCGGGCAACGTGCGAGGCTAATTCGAGATCGGTTTGGGGCAGGTAGATGGCAAATTCATCACCGCCATAGCGGCTCATCACATCGTATGCGCGCAGATGCTGTTGGCAAAGCTGAACGGTTTCGATGAGCACCTGGTCGCCGGCGGCATGGCCGTATTGGTCGTTGATGGCTTTGAAATCATCAATATCGAACATCATCACCGCCAATGGGGAATGTTGGCGCCGGGCGCGTTCTAATTCTTGCTGAAGCAGGCTAAAAAAGTGACGGCGGTTGTAGATGCCAGTCAACGGATCGGAAATTGCCAGTTGTTTGGTTTTTTGAAGCAGTTCGTATTGCGCCGTAATATCGCGGAGCGTGAGTACCAGACCAACAGTGGCTTTGTTCTTGCGCTTGATGGGGGTTAGCAGCGCTTCATAATGTTGCTGTCCGCCTTGCTCTTTCGTAATCGCGATGGGCTGAATATCTTCTATGTGGGGGTCCAGCTCGTCCCAAAACCACACGGCATCCTCGGCCAATTGCCCAATGGCCTGATTGACAGGAATTTGGAGAACGGCGCTGGCGCTGCGGTTTAGCTCAATGATCCGATTTTTTACATCCAGCACAATCATGCTCTCGGCCAGATTCTCGATGATAATACTATGCGCCAATGGCACCAGATCAAATAGTTGATAGCGAAACAACGCCCAGGCAATTAACATCCCCGAAATGCTAAAAGCGGCAGGGGCAAAGTTGAAGTTGGGGATTGGCGTAATCCCTAACACATAAAGCAAATCGACCACTAGCGGGATGAGAAGGCTAACAAATAACGCGATGGTCTGGCTTTGATAGGTTTTTTTTGAGCCACGAAAATTGCGAAACAAAAGCACCAGAATAATGATATGCCCAAGATAGGATAATGGCGCCAGAATATAATAGAACCAGAGGGCATAATCATTCACCAGCACAGGGAATGGCCCTGCAATCAAATCGATATAGGGTTGTCCGCGGAACCAGTGGTGAAAGTTATCGGTCCAGATGATGATATTGGAAATCACAGCGAGCAGGATCAGAGCGTACAGAATCGGACGAATGCTGCGCTCATGCCCCGAAAAGCGGGCGACGAGCATTAGAAAAAAGATCGGGATGGCAGTAATACCAATGAATTGAATATTGGCCCAAAAGATTTTTGTGCTGAGTTCTACCCCCAATATTTCGATGATAAAGCTCACCGACCAAATTAGCAAGGCCAGCAATAAGCCTAAAAACAAACGCGCAGATACCTCATGTCGATGGCGTATGGTAGCCATCACTAACACCATGAGAATACTCGATGAGACGACAATCGGCCAGATGTGAGGCGTGAATGCGAAGGTCATATTGACTTTCATTGTACCTGAATTTTGTGCCAGGCGTGTATTTTCAGCGGTTGGACAACGCAAACGGAGGGTGGTAAGATGATTTTATGTATCTGCAAGGAAGTAATTGGTCAATGCGGCGTAAACGCCGTAAGCGCGCCAATCCCTGGCGCGTGATTATGTTACTGCTGTTGATCACAGCAGTGCTTTATGTTAACAAGATCGTGGTGCCAACTACCCCACCGTTATTTATCTCTACCCCTACCGCAACCATCAGCCCGGAATCATTTGCGAACCAGGCCGAATCGTTGTACACCGAAGGCAAGCTTAACCAGGCGATTGACGCATACGAGAAAGCTATCCTCTCCGATCCGGAGAATTCATCCTATTATGTTGCCCTGTCGCGAGTGCAGATTTTGGCAGGACGCTACGACGAAGGCCTGGAAAACGCCGAACTGGCCCTGTTGCGTAACTCGGATAATCCCGTAGCTCACGCCATGCGCGCCTGGGCAATGGATTTTAAGGGCAACATACTTGAGGCCGAAGCCGCAGTCAAGCGGGCAATTGAGTTGGATGCGAACAGCGCCCTTGCTCATGCTGTGTATGCTGAAATTCTGGTAGATAAAGGCGATTTCGACGGCGCGGCAGAAGAATCGCGGTTGGCATTAGATTTAAACCCCAACTTGATGGAAGCCCGCCGGGCGCGTGGCTACGTGCTTTATTGGACCAGCAACTATGATTTGGCGATCGAAGAATATCAGGCTGCGCTGGCGATTAACAATCGCATTCCCAACCTGCACATGATGCTGGGATACACGTATGCTGCCATTGGCGAGTACGATAGTTCTGTAGAGAGCTTCAATCAGGCCAATGCGCTGAACCCCGATGATCCCGCTCCCGATTATGAGGCCTCACGCGTTTATTTTACGATTGGTGAATTTGCCCAGGCTGTACAATATGCCGAACAGGCCGTCGCTGATGATCCTGGTAATGCCAGCCTGCAAGGCAACCTGGGGATCATGTATGCCAAGAATAACGAGCTAAACCGAGCCATTACCCATTTAACCCTGGCTGTGCAGGGCGGCGTTACTGAAGATGGCGCTGTTGTTGAGGGCATCACGATTTCATACCAACTGCGCGCGGTCGAATTATATTCAATTTACGGACTCACATTGGCACGGCTAAACCGCTGCGGTGAAGCTATCCCTGTTTTTCAGACTATGCTTGCCACGGTAGCTGATAACGATATTGCCGTATTCAACGCCGAAGCGGGGCTGGAAATCTGCCAGGTGGGGGCCGCCGAACCAACGCCTACATTAGAAGGGCCGCCCGATTCTTAATCGGATCAAATCGAGACGAGAGAAAACTACCATAAAGACACCCGGCCTTTGTGTTTTGGTAGTGAAATCACTTCGTATCAGCTAATTATTATGGATCGTCACCTTACCGGAAAAGGACTCAACTTCCGTCCCCCTGGGCCACAAATCAATTTCACTCGCATGCTGATCTGGCTTGGGATGATCGGTGTTGGTATCTGGGGTATCTCGCAAATTGGGATTGGCCCCGAATTTCGCATTCAGCCCATGTTTTTGCCCACGCCGACGGCCACACGCACGGCAAATTCCTACCTGATGGCTGCTGAGGCCTATTTTAGCGCCGGGAAGATTGATGATCCGAATGCCATTGATGCGATTGACGCCTATCGATTGGGATTGGAACTAGACCCGGAGAACCCCCAGGCGCGGGCTGAACTGGCGCGGTTATTAACATACTCGACGCGGCTGCTCTCAACCAATGCAGCCCAGTTGGCACGTCTGGAAGAAGCGTTGGTCGAAAGTTCCCGGGCAGTGGAATTAGCACCCGATGATAGTACAGTTCAAGCCATCCATGCCCTGGTGCTGGATTGGAACGCCTCTTACGCCAACACCGCCGACGAGCGCCGCGACCTGCTCACCAGAGCCGAGCAAACCGCCAGCTTTGCCTATAATCTTGACCCCAATAATGTTCTGGCATTGGCCTATTATGCCGAGGTATTGCTCGATCAGGGCAAATTAGCCCAGGCGCAGCAACACGCCCAGGAGGCTGTTACGCTGGGGCCGGAGTTGATGGATACACACCGGGTTTACGCCACCGTGCTAGAGACCTTTGGGCAATATCGCGTGGCGATTGAGGAATATGAAAAAGCAGCCGCGATTAATCCCAATCTGACTTTTTTGTATATTCAAATTGGGGTCATCTACCGCGAGCTTCAAGTCTACGATGTGGCGCTGGAGCAATTCGACAAGGCCATTGCTATTAACGAGGCCAACGGAGTGCAAGATCCGCTGCCCTATATTGCGATTGCCAAAACCTATTCGCGCATGGGCGAATTCTTTGTCGCTGCGCTGAACGGAGAGAAGGCGCTCAGTTTCAATCCAACTGACCCAAATACCTACGGTCAACTGGGGGATATTTATGTGCGCTCGCGCAACTACGAGGGGGCCATGCCCGTGCTGAAGTGCGCTGTTTTGGGCTGCGCTGCCGACGAAAATGAAGTCGGCGGGGTGGATGTGGTGGGGCTGGAACTCACCAACCTGGAAGTAGGCTTCTACTATGCGCGCTATGCCTCTGTGCTGGCCGCGTTGAGCCGCCCAGGGCAAAACTATTGTCCGCAGGTGCAGCCCGTACTGGACGAGTTGCGCCGCGCTTTTCCGGATAGCCCCCCTCTGATGGGGATTGTGGAAGAGAATGAAGCCATCTGTCGTTTGATCGCGACAACCCCGCAGCCTTAGGGGATTCCCCCACCCCTGCTTTTTTACAGATTCGTTCAGCACGCCACACTGGGCCGCGTCCGCTGTTCCTGTTTTTGTCAGAATTTTGTAAGAATCACAGCCACAATTCCCCCTTCTGCTTGACTTTCAAATCAAATATCGTTATGATTCAGGCCGCTTAGCAATCCGTGCTATCGGGTGCTAAAATCTGAAAATCCATTGATCAATCAATTTTGCAGGAGGCTTTTGTATGGCTATATCCCTAAAACCCTTAGGCGACCGCGTTGTGTTGGAAGCCGTTGAGCAAGAAGCTACGACCGCCAGCGGTCTGGTTCTGCCCGATACGGCGAAAGAAAAATCACAGCAAGGTAAAGTTTTGGCTGTTGGTCCCGACATCGAGGGAGAAATCTCTGTTGATGATGTTGTGCTCTACGCCAAGTATGCTGGTACCGAAGTAAAAATCGAAGGTAACGCAGTCCTCATCCTGAGTGAAGCGGACATTCTGGCCCTGGTTAAATAACCAGACCACAAGGAGAAATTTTCTATGGCAAAGCAATTAGTTTTTTCTGAAGAAGCTCGCCGCAAACTTCAGAAGGGTGTTGACGTTCTGGCGAGTGCAGTAATTACCACGTTAGGCCCCAAGGGCCGCAACGTTGCGTTGGATCGAAAGTTCGGCAGCCCCACCATCACCCACGACGGTGTGACTGTTGCAAAAGAGATCGAGCTGGAAGACCCCTTTGAGAATATGGGCGCCCAGTTGCTCAAAGAAGCAGCTACCAAAACCAATGACATCGCCGGTGACGGCACCACCACCTCCACCGTTTTGGCGCACGCCATTGTGACCGAAGGTATGAAGAATATGGCCGCCGGTGCCAACCCCATGCTGCTCAAGCTGGGTATTGAAGCCGCCGCCAAAGCCGTTTCGGAAGAGATCAGCAAGCAGGCTCACGAAGTGACCACTCGCGAAGAGATTGGTAACGTGGCTTCGATTTCTGCTCAGGATCGCTCGATTGGCGAGTTGATTGCGGATGTGATGGACAAAGTCGGCAAAGACGGCGTTATCACGGTTGAAGAGTCCAAAGGTTTGCAGTTTGAGACCGAATATGTTGAAGGTATGCAGTTTGACCGTGGCTACCTTTCGCCTTATTTTGTCACCGACCCCGAAACAATGGAATCCAAGATCGAAGAACCGTATTTGTTGATCCACGATAAGAAAATCTCTGTTGCACAGGACATGCTCCCCGTGCTGGAGAAACTGGTACAGTTGGGCAAACGCGAGTTGGTTATTATCGCCGAAGATATTGACGGCGAAGCCCTGGCGACCCTGGTACTGAATAAATTGCGCGGTATGCTCAATGTATTGGCTATCAAAGCCCCCGGATTTGGCGACCGCCGCAAAGCCATGTTGCAGGATATTGCAATCCTCACTGGCGGCACTGTGATTACCGAAGAAATGGGCCGCAAGCTGGAAAGCGTAACCCTCGAAGATTTGGGTCGTGCTGAAATTGTTGTTTCAACCAAAGACGACACCACGATTGTTAGCGGCAAGGGCGATGCTGGCGCGATCAAGGGCCGCATCGATCAGATCCGTGTCGAAATCGACAAGAGCAGCAGCGACTACGACCGCGAAAAACTGCAAGAACGCTTGGCGAAACTTTCCGGCGGCGTAGCCATCATTCGTGTTGGCGCCGCTACCGAGACCGAATTGAAAGAAAAGAAACACCGTGTTGAAGATGCTCTCTCTGCGACCCGCGCGGCCGTTGAAGATGGTATCGTCCCCGGTGGTGGCGTAGCGCTGATCAATGCCACGAAAGCTCTTGAAGACCTGAAAATGGATTACACCGACGCTCAGATTGGTGTCACGATTGTAAAAGCTGCTCTGTCCGTTCCGATGCGCAAAATCGCTGCCAATGCTGGCAAAGACGGCTCTGTAATTATCGAGAACGTCCGCCGTATGCAGGCCGAAAAGAAAGACATCAATATTGGCTACAATGTGCTCTCTGAAGAGTATGTCAATATGGTCAAAGCCGGTGTGATTGATCCCGCAAAAGTCACCCGCGGTGCGCTCGAAAATGCGGCTTCGATTGCCGCGATGATCCTGACCACCGAAGCCCTGATCACCGACATCCCTGAAGCTGAACCGGCTATGCCCGGTGGCGCTGGCGGCATGGGTGGTATGGGCGGCATGGGCGGCATGATGTAGTGCCCGAAAATTAAACAAAAAAGAGCTTGGCGAAGCCAAGCTCTTTTTTGTTTAATTTTCGGTTTAATCGGCAGCCAGCGCCATTTGGTGCAATTCCATCGGGCGGAATTTATACCCGTATATTGGATTTATACCGCGCTGAGCTTGTGACTGTGATGACGTAAAAACGGATTATTCTTCACCCTCCCTGTCCTGATACGCTATCTCAATCGCCATTTCACTAATACGCTGATACGGGCTCTTCAAAAGCGACTCAATCCCCGGCTTGGGTACAAAACTTGCCTCCCCTAGCCGTTTGAGCAGGGGCATATCAATTGTCGGCGGGCGAATCGAAACCGAGAAACCTTCGAGTGGGGCGGAGAAATCCCAAAACTGGTCGATCTGCTCATCCAGCGGGATGACAACTTCAGGCTCTTCCTCTTCTTCATCAAATTCAACATCCCCCGCACGCCGTTCACGCAGCGCCGCCATGACCTCTTCCTGTGTGCGTCCACGCAAGCGGAAGATCAGGAAAGGGTCTTCGTCGAAGCGTTCGCCCAAGATATAATGCGCCGCCGCGACATGCTTGCAGGGGTTTGCATAATCGGGACAGGAGCAATCCGTCATCAGGTCGCCGCGTCTTGACGGAAACAGGCTGACTTTCGCCGCTTCAAAAGCCGACTCGATCTCCTGCGGCATCTCGCCTGCCAACAGTTGGGCGGTGAAAATCGCCTGCTCCGAAAGCGCATCGAAAACCTTCTCCCATTCAGCGTCTTGCAGTGGGTTAATCTGGATTTTCACCTTATACGGTGTTTTGCGCGATCCCTGCACCTTTGCCTGAACGCCATCTTTCGTCTCGTCTATTGAAATGACCTGCCCCTTGCGGGCATAGGTGCGCCCGCGTGAGAGCCGCCCCGAATCAACCAGTCGCTCCAGCGCCGCGATCCAACGCTGCGCCCACCAATTTTGGGCAAACGCGCCACGCTTACTGCGGGCTTTAATCCCATCCTTAACTTCCTTCGCTTTGGTCGGTTTGAAATAGTAGTAAGACATAGATACCTCTATACGGTATACAGTAGACGGTAGATAGGGATTTTTTATCTACTTTTGTTGATCGCTTCAATCAAGCGATAGAACATCTTGCTGATGATTTCAGCTTCATCCATTACCTGCCCGTTATCATCAATGTACCCTAAATCTTTGGACAAGATGAAAAAATATTTGAGTTCTTCCAGCGAAGCCTCGCCAATATTATAAAAACGCACTTTTTCGCCTTTTCCCCTTCTCTTGAAGCCCTCTGCAATATTGGCAGGAACAGATACCGCAGCACGGCGCATTTGTGACACCAGCCCGTAGCGCTCATCAGATGGAAAATCTTTCGTCATCCGATAAACAGCCAAAACCAATTGATGTGCTCTTTGCCAGACTTCCAGGTCACGAAAACTTCTTATCTGGTCCATGTTTTTCTCCTGTTACCGTCTACT
>JABGRQ010000075.1 GCA_018648225.1 Chloroflexota bacterium | reverse complement strand
CAAAAGTCTATCACCGATTTCGCTATCTCGGATCGCTCTCCGACAAACTGCTAGACCGTCAACATTTCTCTGAATCGGGGACGATTATGTTCACAGCGCTGATCGTCGGCATTGGCGCCGGTCTGGGGGCTGTCGTTTTTCGCTTGTTGATCAACGGCGTGCAGACATTATCGTATCAACAGCTCGGTTCGCTGCTTGATGGGATCAAACCATTTCACCTGCTGATTATCCCGGCGTTGGGCGGTGCCATCGTAGGCCCACTGGTGTATTTCTTTGCCCGCGAAGCCAAAGGACACGGCGTTCCCGAAGTGATGGAAGCCGTTGCGCTCAAAGGGGGGCGCATTCGCCCGCGCGTCGCTATCGTCAAATCATTGGCATCGGCGGTTTGCATTGGCACAGGCGGCTCGGTGGGGCGCGAGGGACCGATTGTGCAAATTGGCTCCGCCTTAGGCTCAACCATTGGCCAGTGGCTAAAACTCTCGGATGAGCGCGTGCGCAGCCTGGTAGCTTGCGGTGCAGCGGGAGGAATCGCAGCTACGTTTAATGCTCCAATCGCTGGCGCCATTTTCGCGCTGGAAGTTATCCTGGGTCAATTTCACGCTACCTATTTCGGCGCGGTCGTCATTTCGGCGGTTACAGCCGATGTGGTTGCACATTTTTTTGAACCCAATCTGCGCGCCTTTGCCATACCAGAATATGCGTTGGTACATCCTGTAGAACTTATTTTTTATATCATTTTGGGTGCAATCGCGGCGGTGCTTTCTTTTGGATTTGCACGCTTGCTGTATCTCTCGGAAGATATATGGGATAAATTTCATTTCCCCGAATATCTGAAACCTATCCTGGGGGGTATCGCTCTCGGCGTTATCGGGATTTTAACCTACAAAATTGATGGTTTTCCCCGCGTTTTCGGGGTTGGCTACGACAGCATCACAGAAGCGCTTTTTGGTAATTTAACCCTTCAAGTAACGTTGGCATTATTACTCATCAAATTGCTTGCCACCATCACCACGCTGGGCTCTGGCGGCTCTGGAGGAGTATTTGCCCCATCTTTGTTTATGGGCGCTATGATGGGCGCTGCATTTGGTCATGTCGTCAATTATTTATTCCCAAGTGTCACTGCCCCCGTCGGAGCCTACGCGTTGGTCGGCATGTCGGCCTTCTTCACCGGCGCGGCGCATGCCCCCATCACAGCCATCATCATCCTTTTTGAACTCACCGGCGACTATCACATCATCTTGCCTCTGATGCTGGCAACTGTAGTGAGTACCTTTGTCTCTCGGATTATCAGCCGCGAATCGATTTACACACTTAAGCTAACCCGCCGTGGGGTGCATCTCGAACACGGCAAAGATATCGACCTGATGCAATCTGTAACCGTTGCCGAGATTATGACCACCGATGTGGATACCGTGCCGATTGATATGCCCCTGAATGAATTAGCTGAAGCATTTGCCCAAACCCATCATCATGGTTTTCCTGTGGTCAACTCCACCGGGGATTTAGTCGGTGTTGTCAGCTTGCAAGACCTGAAACGTGTCATTCTATCCAAATCGATCGAAGATAAAACCGTCGCAGATATCGCCACCACTACTGGCCTGCTTATCGCCTATCCTCACGAAGACATGGGCGAAGCGCTGCGCCGTCTGGCGCGCAGAGATGTTGGGCGGCTCCCAGTAGTTGAAAGCGAAGACAGCAAAAAACTGGTCGGGGCGATCCGCCGTCGGGATGTGATCCGAGCCTATAATCATGCCATCCTTAAACGCGCCCATCACCAGCATCGCATTGAAACCCTGCGCTTGCGCAAATTGGATGAAGCAGGCTTTTTCCACATAGACATCCCCGCCAGCGCGGCTGTAATTGGAACAACTCTCATTGCGATTCAATTACCCGATGAATGTTTGATTGTCTCAATTCGCAGAGCCAACACTTTCCGTGTTGCGCATGGCAATACCCGGCTACAAGCCAACGACAAACTCACCGTATTCGCTGGTAACAAATGTATTGGCGAAGTACGCGCCATTCTCACGCGCGAGCCTGAAGATGAAACCACGGAAAACTAAACCCAACGCATGAACTACGACCCCATCCGCCTGGAGGTCTTCAAGCACCGTTTCAGTGCCATCGCCGAAGAGATGGGCGCTGTTCTGCGCAAGGCCAGTTTCTCACCCAATATCAAGGAGCGGCGAGACTACTCCTGCGCGTTTTTCGATGCTCAAGGACGTATGATTGCCCAGGCGGCCCACATCCCCGTGCATCTCGGCTCGATGCCGCTCTCAGTAGCAGCCGCCATCCGCAATTTCCCCAACATGCAGCCCGGCGATGTGATCGCCCTCAACGATCCCTTCCGCGGCGGGACGCATCTGCCCGATATTACGCTGGTAACGCCAGTATTTATCCCTCACCCCAACCCCTCTCCCAATGGGAGAAGAACGCGGTGCGAGGGTGAGCTGTTTGGCTTCGTCGCCTCGCGCGCCCATCATGCTGATGTGGGAGGTATGACGCCGGGGTCCATGCCAATTGCGCGCGAAATCTATCAGGAAGGGTTGATCATTCCACCGGTCAGGCTGGTGCGTGCCGGTGAAGTGGATTCCGCCATCTGGGATTTGATCCTGGCTAATGTGCGCACTCCCGAGGAACGCGCTGGCGACCTGCAAGCGCAGATCGGCGCCAATCAGCGCGGCGCAACGCGCCTGAGCGAATTGGTCAACGAACACGGCCTCACAGAAGTCCAGTTCTACATGGATGCCCTATTAGCCTACACCGAGCGCATGACCCGGCGGCTGATTGAAGAACTTCCTGATGGAGAATATTCCTTTCAAGATGTACTCGACAACGACGGCATCAGCACGGAATCAGTACCCATCACTGTGGCTATACGAATACAAAGAGACCAGGCGCAAGTTGATTTCACCGGCTCCGCGCCGCAACAGAAAGGCAGCATCAATGCCGTATATGCCATCACACTCTCGGCGGTGTATTATGTCTTCCGCTGCCTGATCGGCCTGGATGTACCCAACAACGCCGGTTGTCTGGCCCCCATCGAACTGATTGCCCCTGAGGGCAGCGTGGTCAACGCCCTGCATCCATCTCCGGTAGCAGGCGGCAATGTCGAAACCTCCCAGCGCATCGTAGATGTGCTATTGGGCGCGCTGGCACAAGCTGCGCCGCACAAAGTTCCCGCCGCATCGCAAGGCACGATGAATAATGTCACGATTGGGGGAAGTGCCCCCCCTCAATCCCCCTCGAAATCGGGGGAGAGGCAAAACTTCGCCTACTACGAAACCATCGGAGGTGGTATGGGTGCATCGCCCGATCGGGATGGGCCATCGGCGGTGCATTCGCATATGACCAACACCCTCAACACCCCAGCCGAGGCGATGGAATATGCCTATCCGCTGCGCGTGCTGCGCTACGAGGTGCGGCTCGGTTCGGGGGGCACAGGCCAGTTCCGCGGCGGTGATGGCATCCGTCGGGATGTGCAGGTTCTCACGGAAGTGCAAGTGACCCTGCTGACCGAACGTCGGGTGCAGCATCCCTACGGGCTAAACGGCGGCCAACCCGGAGGTCGCGGTGAGAACATCCTGATCCGCGATGGACAAGAAATCCCCCTCCCTGGCAAAGGCAGCATTGATCTGAATCCCAATGATATTCTCAGCATCCGCACTCCCGGCGGCGGTGGATACGGTTTCCAAGAAGAAAAAAGACCGGAGTGATCGCTCCGGTCTTTTTTCTATGACGTCAACTTCAACTGCTTCCAGGACCCCACCCAGGGAGTCCCCATACGGTGCCGCTCCGAAACTTTGACATCCCCCAGTTTCTGCCCTACTTGAATTGCCAGGGGTACAATTTGGCTCCAATCTTCTGCCAGAACCGCCGGGCGCATTTCCCTGCCCAGTTTTGTTGCCCAGGCCCAATCCAGACGAAAGCGGTCGGCCTTGACCCAGTAATCGCGCTTCTCCCAGGCAACGACAGTGGTTTCCACGGTGGCATCAATGGCTTCAAGCGACAACACCATGAAGGCCGCCAGATCGCGGGTGCGGCTGTTCGGTTCGGGTTCTTTCATCATTTCACGCAACGCCAGCGCCAGGCCGCGCTTGAGGCGGTTGCGCTCGGTTCCGGGTAAATTTGGGTTAATAACTCGTGACAAAATAGCTCCTTTACATTTTTTGTCTGTCATTCCGAGCAAAGCGAGGAATCCCAGCAGAACGGCTAAATCGGTTACCTGTGCAGCGTCTTTTTCCCATCAGGCTTTGGGGATTCTTCACTCCAAGGAGTTTGCCCTGAGTTTGATGAAAGGCTCCGTTCAGAATGACAGCAGTTATATTCAGCTTGCAAGACCATATTTTACCGCCAATTTTTCTTACCTACTTGACAAAGGTTGAATTTCCGCTAAGATAATAACTGACTATCCAGTCGGTTATTTTTCACATAATTTACTCGCGGAGGCACAAATGACTATTTTTTATCTTGTTCTTGCGATGATCGTTGTGGGTCTAACTGTGGGTTGGGTAGCAGGCCTGATCTGGAAAGACAACCGTCCCTTTGGGGTGCAGGGCGATTTTGTCGTTGCGGTTATCGCCGCGATTGCCATCGGCCTGATGGATTGGTATGTGATCCCGGCGATGGGTTTCAGCCCAATGATGCGCAACATTGGCTTGGCTACCGAACCAGCATTGGGTGCGCTGGCAGTTTTGTGGCTGATCCGCGTGGCGAAGAAACAATAGCGCAAGTATAAGTCAGTCAATCACTCAATCCCGAATCACCTGATTCCCATGCTCCCCATTATCAAAACCCATACCCTGACGCGCAAATTCAAGGAAAACCGCGCCGTAGACAGTCTGGATTTATCCATCCAGCCCGGCGAGCTTTTTGGCCTGGTTGGGCCAGATGGCGCGGGTAAAACCACCACCCTGCGCTTGCTGGCGGGGCTATTATACGTCAGTGAGGGGTCAGGCACAATCGCCGGGTTTGATCTGGCCGCGCAGCCCGAAGCGATTAAGCAACGCATCGGATATATGGCGCAGGCCTTCAGCTTGTATGGCAAATTGAGCGTGCTTGAAAACCTGCTATTTTTCGCCGAGATTTACGATGTCAGCCCCGCGGCGCAAAAAGAACGCGCCGAGCGCTTGCTGGCTTTCGCCGGGCTGACGGAGTTCAAGGACCGCCGCGCCGCGCATCTCTCTGGGGGGATGCAGAAAAAGCTGGCGCTGGCCTGCACGCTGATCCATGAGCCACCCATCTTGCTACTGGATGAACCCACCACCGGGGTGGACCCTGTCTCGCGGCGCGAGTTCTGGAACATTCTCACTGAGTTACATCTCAACAGGACGACGATTATTGTCAGCACCCCCTATATGGATGAAGCCGACCGTTGCTCGCGGGTGGGACTCATGTATGAGGGGCAGCTTGTGATCTGTGATACTCCAGCCAATATCCGTGGGCAATTGCAGAGCGATTTAATCGAGATATTCCCCGAAGACTGGCACCAGGCCCATCGTCTGGCACTCACCCTCGAGGGAGTCATCGAGGCCCAAACCTACGGCGAGGCGCTGCACCTGCTCGTCGATGACGGCCCTCAACGATTAATCGAGATTCAGGAGGCCTTCGCCAATCAACAGCTCGCTTATAAAACCGCCCGCATCGCCCCCATCCGCATGGAAGAAGCCTTTATTTCATTGATCCGCCAGATGGAACACCGATAGACATAAACCATGAACCTGCGACAAATTTGGGCCGTCACCCGGAAAGAATTTCACCATATCCTGCGCGATCGCAGCACGTTGATTTTGGTGCTAATTACACCAACGGTGCTGTTGCTGCTGATGGCCTACGCCCTAACGGTGGATATTCAGAATGTGCCCATTGCGGTGCTGGATTTGGATCGTTCTTCCCTTTCGCGCAGTTTTGTGCAGCAAATCACCGCCGGAGAAGATTTGCAGTTATATGCCCAGGTTAATACCCTCGATGAAATTGAGGGCTTACTGATGCACGGCGATATTAAGGCCGCGTTGATACTTTCCCCCGCATTTGCCAGCGATTTGCTCTCGCTGCGCGGTCTGCCGCTGCAAATTATCATCGATGGCACTGAGCCAGAGAGCGGTGCGTTTGCCGTCGATCATATTGCCTGGCGCGCCGAGGAATTTATCAACACTGCCATCGCCGATCAGATTCAGGCACTGGGGTTTTCGATTGAATCTTTGCAACCGATTGATTTACGCATCCGCACCTGGTTCAACCCCAGCCTGAAGCCGCGCAACGATCTGATCCCCGGGTTGATCTCAATGGTCCTGGGGATGCCCGCGCTCTCGGTAGCGTTGACGCTGGCCCACGAGCGCGAGCATGGCACCCTGGAGCAATTGATGGCGACGCCGATCAAGCGCTCGGAATTGCTTGTCGGCAAAATGCTGCCCTATATCGTCGTCGGGCTGGTGAATGTGATCGTGATTCCAATTCTGGCAGTGCTTTGGTTCAAGATTCCTTTCAATGGTAGTTTCGCGCTTTTTTTTGTACTCTCGGCGCTTTTCCTGTTTGCCATTTTAAGCATGGGCATTATCGTGGGCGTGTTTATGCCCACCCAGGCCGCGGCGCTGGCACTCTCGTTTTTGGTGATCTTCTTCCCCGGCTTCTTCCTGACCGGGATTTTCTTCCCCATCGCATCAATGCCCGAGATGATGCGCATGGAGGCTCTCGGACTGCCCGGCACCCATTATGCCGTCATTACGCGCGGAATTTTCCTTCCCGGCGTAGGTCTTAAAATACTCTGGCCGTATGCTGTGATGCTGGTTGGGTTGGGTTTCGCCTTTACGGGTGTGGCGGCGCTCTTCTTTAAGAAAAAACTCGGTTAAACGATTGAACGGTTGAAGGTTAAAAGTTGAAAATTAGTGCAACACCTTCAACCTTCAACCTTTAACCTTTAACTTTCAACACACATCATGATCAGACGCATCTATTCGCTAATAGTCAAAGAATTTATACACCTGCGCAATGATTGGTGGATGCCGGCCTTCATGCTCTTCGGCGGCGCGCTGGAATTACTGCTCGTGGGGTGGGCTACTTCGCGTCCGATGAGCAATTTGCCGCTGATGGTGTGGGATCAGGACAAAAGCCCCGCCAGCCGACTAATTGTTATCGCGCTGGAGAATACCGGCACCTTCGTCCTGGAAGATCAAGTGGAGGGCATGGATGCCATTGAATACGCCCTCGACCGCGGCAATATCACGGCTGCGATCATCATTCCGCCAGACTATGCGGACGAAGTTGCCAGCAACAACGGACAGCCCAGTCTGGCAGTGATTCTCAACGGCGCCGAGAGCATCCCCGCTCGTGAAGCGCTGCGCGCCATTGAGGGAGTCACGCGTCAGCTTGGCGAACAAATTACCATCGAGCGCCTGGGGTTGGACCCTGGCACCTTCGCCGGGTTTGATTTCAGTTTGCGGGTGTGGTTCAACGAAGCCCTCAGCGAAGCCCTCTACACCACTCCTGCCGAACTCGGCTTGATGCTCGAATTCACCGTGCTGCTCTTTGCGGCGCTTTCGTTCTCGCGCGAGCGCGAACTCGGCACATTGGAGCAGCTATTGGTAATGCCTTTCTCCTCGCTGGAGATCATCATCGGCAAGGCAATTCCCGTTATCCTTGTCGGATTTTTCGATTTTGTGCTCATGCTCACGATGGTACATTTCGCTTTTGATGTCCCCATTCGAGGCTCGCTACCCCTGCTGCTGATTCTGGCTTTCGGCTATTTGATGGTTGAACTCAGTAAGGGCATGATCGTCTCGGTGATGTCACACACCCAGCATCAGGCCTTTTTGCTGGTGATGCTGCTTGGAATGACCGACTTCATGTTTACCGGTTATGCCGCCCCGGTGGAGGGTATGCCGAAAGCAGCCCAACTTTTCGCCAATCTCGTCCCGGCGCATCATTGGCTGGAGATTTTACGCGGCATTTTGCTCAAAGGTTCGGGGCTGGATGTACTCTGGCCGCATGTACTGGCGCTCGCAATTCTTGGCACAATCATCGGCGGCTTCTCCCTGCGTTACGTCCGCCGGGCATTGGACTAAAACTCAACGCAAAGTTGCAATTATGAACAACAAAATCCCTGCCGTTACTGCCCGCGGGCTGACCAAATATTTTGGCGATTTCACTGCCGTCAACGGAATTGATTTCGATGTTTATCGCGGAGAAATATTCGGCTTCTTGGGCCCCAACGGTTCCGGCAAAACGACAACAATCCGCATGATGCTGGGATTACTGCAACCCAGCGCGGGATCAATTTCTGTCTTGGGGCTGGATGCCCACGGTGAGGCAGCCCGCATCCGGCCGAGGGTGGGATATATGTCCCAGCGGTTTAGTTTGTACAATGATCTGACGGTGATTCAAAACCTGAAATTTTATGGTGCTGCCTACGGCCTGAACGAGAATCTGCTCCCGGAGCGAATCCAGGAAGCCCTGGCGATGGCCGGGCTGGAAGGCCGTGAACACGCCAAAACCAAAGACCTTTCTGGCGGCTGGCGGCAGCGGTTGGCGCTCAGTGCGGCGATTTTGCATCGCCCGGAAGTACTTTTTTTAGACGAACCCACCGCCGGGGTAGACCCGATCTCGCGGCGCGCTTTCTGGGATTTACTCTACAAGCTTGTCACAACCCCAACGAATGAGGAAGCCCAGAGGGGCGTTACGGTTTTTGTCACCACACACTATATGGATGAGGCCGAACACTGTCACCGGCTGGCTTTTATCCAACGCGGTGAGATGATTGCCTATGGCTCTCCTAAAGACATCAAACACCAGAAGATGAATGGGCAGGTACTCGAAATCGCCCCATCAAATGCTGTAACTGCTGTTAAAGTCTTGCGCGATGCCCGCAATTCAGGCCAACTACCCCTCGATGAAGTTGAACTATACGGCGCGCTGGTGCATGTCGTCGCTCCGGGCGTGGAACACCTTCAAAGCCGAATCACCACCGAGCTACGTCAGGCGAGCATCCATATCGAACAAATGGAAATAATCGAACCATCACTGGAAGATGTCTTCATCGCCTGTATGCGTTAATCCGATACAAGCCACAGAGAACACAGAAAAAACAACTGTGGCGAGAATGGAGTAAACCCATGAAAAAACATTATTTTTCAATATTCTTGCTCATTTGCGTATTTGCACTCTCGGCCTGCACGCTTCAAGCTACAGAAGAGAGCGGTATTCAGGCATCGGGGTCAATTGAAGCCGTGGAAGTAGTCATCTCGGCTGAGGCAGGCGGGCGCGTGGCTGAGGTTTTTGTCGCCAAAGGCCAGAGCGTTGTACCCGGCGATGCGCTTTTTCGGCTGGAAGACGAACTACTAGAATCGCAATTCAAGCAGGCTGAAACGGCCTTGGCCGTCGCCCAGGCAAGTTACAATTTAGTTGCCGCCGGGCAGACCGCGGCGCAAAAACAGGCT
The DNA here is from genome assembly GCA_018648225.1 of Chloroflexota bacterium. Taxonomy (NCBI): domain Bacteria; kingdom Bacillati; phylum Chloroflexota; species Chloroflexota bacterium. Next base: position 54,932 of record JABGRQ010000075.1, on the reverse strand, counting down.
GCACTTGCTGCCGCGCAACTAGAATTGCTCACTGCTCGTCAGGCGTTGGATGAACTCTACGACAACAACGCTATCGCTTTGGCACAGGCTGAACAGGCAATCGCCGAGGCTACGAAAGCCATCCAGGATGCCGAGCGGCGCGTCAACAGTCTCTCGCGTTCCGCAGGTCAACCCGATATTGACCAGGCTTTCGCCAATATGATTTTGGCAAAAGACAAACTCGATGACGCTACAGACGATTTCGAAGATTACGCTGACAAGCCCGAAGATAATTTGGCGCGCGCAGCCTACCTGAGCGTGATGGCGCAGGCGCAGAAAGATTACGACGCCACGGTGCGCCTGTACAACAGTCTTACTGGCACGGGCGACGAGATCGATATTGCCAGAGCCGAAGCCGATTTAAGTATGGCGCAGGCACTGCTGGCTCAAGCGCAAAAAGATTACGATACCCTGCTCAACGGCCCCGACCCCGATGACGTTGCCCTCGCCGAAGCACAGGTGGCGCTGGCAGAGGCGCAGGTGGCGCTGGCTGGCGAAGAATTTCCCACCCCAGAGCAATTAGCCGTGGCCCAGGCGCAAGTGGATGCTGCCGCAGCCAGCCTGGATGCGATCCAGGCTCAGGTGGACAAACTTATCGTCAACACGCCAATTGGCGGCGTTGTCACTGTGCGCAACCTGGAAACCGGCGAGGCGATCCAGCCCGGACTGGCCGCCATGACAATCAGCCAGATTGAGCGCCTAACCGTGACGGTTTATATTCCCGAAAATCAATACGGGCAGATCAGCCTCGGTGACACAGCCAAACTCAAGGTCGATTCCTTCCCGTTGAAAACCTTCGAAGCTGTAGTCACACGCATCGCTAACCGCGCCGAATACACCCCGCGCAACGTCCAGACTCAGGAAGAGCGTCAAACTACTGTATACGCCGTGGAGTTGCAGGTGGATGACCCTGACGGCAAGCTTAAGCCAGGGATGCCCACGGATGTTGTTTTTGGGGAGTGACAGCAGATGGACGACGGAAGACAGGTGGCCGCACTTGACGCTACCCGACTCCCGTGCAATAATGAAGTCAGCACTCGAAATAGATAGCTTCTGAGGTTTTTTGAAATCTCATAGCGCTTAAGGAGACCCCGTGGCTGAGAAAAAATTACCCCACTGCAAGGAATATTTATCCGAAGATACCCGCAAGCATCTCAAAAAAGCGCGTAAAGAAATGCGCAAAAGCGTCAGGGCGCTGCTGCCCCCCGAATTTTTGGAGCACCGCCAAACGGCCCGCCGTGAAATGCTGATGGCCGCCCGCGGCATGATTGACGCCGCCATTGAACATATCGAAGGTTAATTACCACAGACCTCTGAGATTTTTACCAAAACTCGCACTGTACGCCGGATTGCTTTGCAAACCAACTCGATTTACAGCAATGTTTAATAAAATCTCGGAGGTATTTTCTCTATCGCCGCCGCGACCGGCGCAAAACCGCCCACAAAAGCGCCATCAGCGCGCCGGCCAGCAATCCTCTCCCCAGCATCACTTCCCCCGCTAAATACATCTGAATCCCCCCCATAAGTAGCACCGAGAAGACCAGCGCGGCCATCAGGCGCGCCAATCCTGCTTCCAGCCGCCGAAAATGGTCACTCAATTCTGGCACGCGCACCTGCATCTGGCCCTTCTCGATCAGCGCCAGCGTGCGCTCCAGGCGTTTTGGCAGCACCAACCCGGTTTTTAGCAAATCCACGGCCTCATCACGCCAAAACTCCCAGCCGCCGATCGTCTCTTCAGCAATCAACTCTTTGGTCACCGGGGCAATCGCGTCCCATACATTGAAATCCGGTTCCAGGCCGGTACACATCCCCGAAAGTATCGCCACGCAGCGCCCCAGCAGAATCAAATCTTCGGGCAACTGGAAGGGCATATCGTATATAAGTTCCCGAAACTCATCCGCAAGCTCGCGGATTTCGGCATGATCAATCTGTGCCAACTCGCCCATATTTTTACCCCCAAAGCGCTCAAATAGAACCTGATCGGCTTTTTCGATCAAGCTCGTATCGGCCTGAGGTAGCAGCACGCCCAAGAGTTGATAGGCCTTGAGCAGCCGCGCCGTATCCTGCGTACCGGCGCCGATCACGCCCTCACGCAATCCGGCGCGCATATTGAGTGGCACACGCCCCACCATGCCAAAATCCACAAAAGTCAGTTGCCAATTTCCATCTTCGGCAGGGCAAACAAATAAATTCCCCGGGTGCGGATCAGCATGAAAAATTTCGTGCTTAAAAATCTGCTCCATATACACATCAAAAAGCCGCCGCGCCACTTCGCCACGCGCCACCCCCGCAGCAGTAATTGCATCATAATCGGTGATCTTAATCGCGAAGACATCCTCCAGCGTCAGCACGCGGCGCGTAGTTTGTGGCCAGAAAACCCGCGGGACACACACATCCGGCCGATTGGCAAAATTGACCCCAAACGTCTCGGCATTGCGCCCTTCGGCGAGATAATCAATCTCCTCGTAGAGAATGCGCTCAAACTCCCCCAGCAAGGCGGGCACATTCGCGCGACGGCGGATCGGTTTATAGCGCCGAATCCAGCGCCCCACAGTACGCAAAGCGGCGATATCGGTTTGGATGATTTGTTCGATGCGAGGGCGTTGAATCTTGACGACAACTCTGCCCTCGAAGGTTGGTTCACCCGCAGGGTTGGCTGAATCAACCTCCGGCTCCGGGTTGGTCTTCAAAAAGGCACGGTGGACTTGCCCCAAAGAAGCCGCCGCCATCGGCTCCGTTTCAAAGAATTCAAAATACTGACTCAACGGGCCGCCCAACTCGGCTTCAGCCAAGCGGCGGATCTCGTCGAAATCTTCCGGCGGGACTTCATCTTGCAGCCCGGCCAACTCGTTAGTAACCACTTCGGGCAACACATCCACGCGCGCCGAAAGAAATTGACCCGCTTTAATCAACACGCCGCCCATTTCGATGGCTAATTTACGATACGAGACAGCGCTGCGGCGCAAACGTTCGTGACGCGTGCGACGCGCCCAGCGCTTGAAACCCAGGTTAAAGAGAAGAATATCCCACCAGAAAATACTGGTGATGACGCGGGCAAAATAAAGTGTAATTCGACGATAGCGTGAGCGTATCATAAAATCTTTCCTTCTCCATCTGCGGCTCGGCGCTCACCCGCCCGCGCGCCAAACCATGAAATTAGCAGGGCGATCATATCCACGCCGATTTCATCCATCGGGCCAGGGATTGGCCCGCCGAACAGCGTATACAGGGCGGCGAGCAATAGCGGAATGAGAATCCATTTGGGCGTCTCGGCATTCTTGCGCAAAGCCAGCGCATAAGAGAATAGCGCGCCAGCCGCCGTGGCTGCGGCGTCATCCACCTGCAGGGGCATATCCGGAATAATGGTGTACAAGCTGCCAAACAGAAACGGCAAACTGGTTGTCAACCAGGAGAGATCGCGCACCGTCCACAGCGACAAGATGCCAATTGCGAAAAACGCGGCGAAGATCCCGATCAGCAACAGGAAACCGGCCTGGGCATCCCAGCGCCACCAGCCATAGGCCAGGCCAACCAGGGGAAAGGTGAGCGCGGCAATGAAAAAAAATAATGCCAGCACGATTTTAAATCTATCAGACATAGGAGCCTCCAACAGTTAGTGGTTAGCGGTAATTGTACTGCACATTACCACAGAGTTCACAGCATATTCATCGGCTTTCACTGAAATCTCTCTGGCTCAATGCAACAAAAAGGCCCCGCCAGCCAAAACTCACAGCCAGCGAGGCCGATTTTTTTAACCTTCAACTTGCCAACTTGTGACCGAATTACAAGCCCAAGCCTGCATAGATTCGTTTCAAATCTACATGCGAATTCAACAAAGCCTGGAACTGCTCCAACTTGGCGGTTTGGCCCAGACGGGTTTTGCCAAAGATTTTGTCAATCGCTTCAACTGTTTCCATGGTATTGCCCGGGACGAGTAGCACGGGCACGCCCATTTGATCGGCTTGTTTGATGATTAATGGACTGGGGCGCAGGTTGCCGGTCAGCACCAAACAGGTTGTGGATGTTTCCAGGGCGGCCAGTTGAATATCGGTACGGTCGCCGCCAGTGATGACGGCCTTGTTGCGCTGCTTGCGGAAGCGGCTCAGCGCGGCTTCGGCGGTCATGGCGCCCACGGTTAGATGTTCGATGACCGCATCGGTGCTTTGGGTTTCAGTGAGCACTTGCGCATCGAGTACTTCGAGCAATTCGGATACCGTCAATGAGGCCAGCGCGCTGACTTCGGGGAGTACGCCCAAAACGGGGATATTATGCTTCTCAAAGTAGGGTCGGGCAATTTCTTCAACGAATTCGGCAGCAGCCTGAGGAACACGGTTAATGATAATACCGCTGAGCGAATCGCCCAGGCGGAAGCGCGCCGTGAGTGCGTCATCCATCAGGCGCACATCGTCGCGGTATTTGACCAGCACCAGAACCTGACTGCCTAATTCGGCGGCCACTTGTGGAGTAGGCAAACCCATCACATAGCCCTCTCGCAGACTGCCCCCACCTTCGAGTAACAGGACATCCTGTCCTTCGCCAGCCTTGACGGCCGCGGCACGAACTTTGGGCATCAGGTCTTCTGGGGTTGCATCGGAAACATAATCGCGCAGCAATTTGGATGTCACCACCACAGGCGACAAATCTGCGGGGGCAACGGCCAACCCCAGAGCTTGTTTAACGAAGGCTGCATCTTCATCGGTAATTTCATTACCCACTCGCCAGGGTTGCAAACTCAGCGGTTTTAAATATCCAACCTGATAACCATCTTGCAGTAATCGCTTACCCAACGCCAGGCACATGGCAGTTTTGCCAGAATAACGTTCAACAGATGTTATATATAATGTTTTCATGTTTCTCCTCTTACTTTTTCAACACCAAACGCATATCAATGGCGATAGCCCCCTGCCCTTTGGGGTAAACAATGAGGGGGTTAATATCGAGCTCGATAATTTCAGGAAAATCAGTCACAAGTTGACCGATTCGCAACAAGGCGTCTTTGATGGCTTCTTTATCCACCGGCGGCTGGCCGCGCACACCATCGAGCAAAGCGTGGGCACGGATTTCGCCGAGCATATTTTCGGCATCCCGCACGGTGAAAGGCGCAACCCGGAAAGTGACGTCTTTGAGGATTTCCACGTAGATTCCGCCCAGACCAAACGTAACCAGCGGTCCGAACTGCGGATCTCGGTTCATACCCACCAGCACTTCAACGCCGCCGGGGGGGGCCATCTCTTGCACCTGACAGCCCCACAGGCGCGCTTCAGGCAAATAGCGTTCGGCACGATAAGTCATCAACTCGAAGGCATCGCGCACTTCTTCGGCGTTGCGCAAGCCAACTTTTACACCGCCAACATCGGTTTTGTGGAGAATGTCGGGGGAGGCAATTTTGAGCACCACCGGGAAGCCGATTTCAGCCGCCAGTTCAATGGCTTCAGCCGGGGTGGCTGCCAGCCGGGAATCGGGGGCTTTCAGCCCGTAGGCCAACAGAATATCGCGCGCTTCAGCATCGCCAATCGACAGGCGTTTTTCACTACGCACGCGCTCAAAGAGCTGATGTGTGGCCGGGCGATCGACATCGAAATGGGCATATTCTGAAGCCGGGCGAGTTTTGATCTGGCGGTAGCGCGACATAGCCTTAAAGGCGCTCGCTGCCCGCTCCGGAAATGGATAATTGGGAACGCCGTATGTGGCGAGGATGTCAATTCCGGCGGCGATTTTAGCTTCACCCATAAAACAGGTCAGCACAGGCTTGTCCAAGCGTTGCGCCAACTCGCCAATCGCTTTGGCGGTTTCGGCAATTTCGGTCATCGCCTGGGGAGTTAATACGACCAGCAGGCCATCCACATTGGGGTCAGCCGCCACTTTTTCAAGAGCAAAGGCATAGCGGTCGGCACGCGCATCACCCAAAACGTCCACGGGATTAGCAGCGCTGGCCGCGCCAGGCAAGAATTCTTCCAGCGCCAGTTTGGTGTTCAACTCGAAGCGCGCCAGAGACATGCCCGCGTGCTCAAGAGCATCGGTTGCCAAAATACCAGGGCCGCCAGCATTGGTGACAATTGCAATACGGTCGCCCAGTAATGCAGGTTGATAGCCTAACGCCAGCGCAATATCGAAGAGTTCTTCCATCGATTCGGCCCGGATCACCCCAGCCTGGCGAAAGGCAGCCTGATAAGCCTGCTCGGAACCGGCGAGCGAGCCAGTATGCGAAGAGACGGCACGCGAACCCGATTGTGTAACACCCGATTTAATCGCCACGACGGGCTTCTTTAGCGTCACTTCACGCGCCACACGGATAAATTCTTCGCCGTTGGGCAGCCCTTCGCTGTAGATCAATATTACCTTCGTGGCAGGGTCATCGGCCCAAGCTTCCAGTAAATCAATTTCGCTGACATCGGCCTTATTCCCCAGGCTGACAAATTTCGCCAATCCCAGCCGTCCGGCCTGCGCCCAATCGAGAATCGCCGTCCCCAATGCGCCCGACTGCGACATAAAAGCCATCGGGCCGCTGGGTGGCGTTCCCGCTGAAAAGGATGCATTCAGCGGTGTGTTTGTATCAATCACGCCCAGACAGTTCGGCCCAATCAATCGGATGCCAAATTCGGTCGCAATCGCAATCAATTCACGCTCGCGCTCCAGGCCTTCCATACCGGCTTCGCGGAAACCGGCGCTAATCACAATCGCGGCCGGGATGCCCTTCTCGCCGCACACCCGCAACGCATCCGGCACATAGGGATATGGAATCACGATCACGGCCAAATCAATTGGGCCGGGCACATCCATCACCGAGGGGTATGCCTGAAGGCCCAAAATTTCATCGGCCTTCGGATTTATTGGATACACGGCGCCTTTCTCGGCGTAGCCACCCTCCACCAGATTATGCAAAACCGCATACCCCAGCTTCTCAGTGTCACGCGAGGCGCCGATCACCGCCACAGACGACGGTTCAAAAAAAAGTTTCAGCATTACAACAGTACCTCCAAACTTGCAATCCAACGAATAATTTGACAATGTCAAATTCGCTAAAAGTTTCCGAAATTAGGGGGTGGAAGGGGCGCTGCGCGCCATTTCCACCCCCTAATTTCGGGCTTCTTGTCGGCAAGGTGATATTGTCAAAATAATTCCAAATAACAAAAAGGCCAAACAACGATTATAGTGGATTACAAGGGATATGGATTATGAATTATTTCACGAATACAGCCTGACATCTGTACCCCAACGGGCACGGCGGACTCGCTCGAAGGTGATATACATCAAAAAGCTGAATCCTAAACCCCTGGCGGATACACTTTAACCAGGCCTGCTTCCCCTAATTTTCCCTGAATTACAATGCGCGCCGCGGAAAATTGCTCGATCACCCAGGCATTGGTCTGCAAATGCTGCGTGATGCGCTCCGTGCGCAGCATGGATTTACCCCGCGCCAGCGCCATCGGCAACAAAAGCTGATCGACAAGATAGCGATCTACAGCGCCATCAGTTTGCATAAAGGTTTCAATCGCATCGGCAACTTCATCGGCAATGGCTTCGGCGCGCTTACCCGGTGCGCCCAGGGCACAACAACAGGCCTGCCCATATTCAAATTCAGCCACCAGCGCAATAAACGTGCCTTTGGTGGGAGCTTTGATCTCAGCGATGCGAATATCATTCAACGGGAATTTACTCCCTAAACACGCCACCACGCGCAGACGCTGGCGTTTGGCAATTTCACGCGGCAACCCTACCACTGCCGACAGACCGCGAATTTGTTTCAATTTACCGCGCTGCATGATGGATAATGGGCTGATTTCAGCAACCGGTTCAATCTGCGCACGCAGCACCCCGCCGCCTTGCGGATTGAAGCCCGGCCGCTCCAATGTCAGGGTGGCTTCAAACCCCATCCGCTGCATAAAGGGCAGCCAATGTTCATCGAGATAGTGAAAACAAGGACTCCAGGGTACGTGCGTCCCCCCGGTGATCGTGACCACAGAGCGGTTAGGTGCAAAACTCAAGGGCAAGAATATCGCTTGCAATACTAATGATGTCGCCCCTGCGGTACCAATATCAAAGTGATATTTCCCGGCGTTGATGGGGCCAGGATGAAAATCCAACTCCATCGAGCCGATTTTAGCCTCTTCAACTTGTGCCGCGCTGATCGCCGCGGCAGCCCGCACCGCGGCCAGATGTTGCGGACGCAATCCCGGCTTTGAGCGTCCGGCACGGATATTTTCAATGTGTAAGGGGGTGCCGGTTAATAGCGAAAGTGTTAACGCGCTGCGCAGAATCTGCCCGCCGCCCTCACCGTAGGAGCCATCAATTTGTATCATTCCCACTGGCAATATAAATCCTCGCGCCGATCTTCAAGCACAGGTATTTCCCTACGAGCGTCATCTACTTCTTCCAGATTAATTTTCGCTGTCAAAAGCGCGCCACTATCGCCACCCTCAACCAGTATTCCACCAGTAGGGCTGATGACAGCACTATGACCACCTAACTTCACTGTTTGACTTTCCCCAACCTTATTGACCGCGGCAACGAAAAATTGGTTTTCAATTGCGCGCGCCCGCAACAGGCTACGCCAATGCTCTATCCGCTTCTCCGGCCACTCAGCAACCACGAGCATAAGTTTTGCGCCACGCGCGGCAGAGACACGGAACAACTCCGGAAAACGCAAATCATAACAAATGCTCAAGCCAATAGCTGTACCCCATTCAGGAATTTGAAAATATCCCAAATAGTCGCCAGCGCAAAGATATTGATCTTCCTTTAACAATCGAAAAAGATGGGTTTTTCGATAATCAGCCCAAAGCGTTCCATTGGGTCCAAAAAGAACGAAGGTGTTAAACACGCCGCAATCATCTTCATCAGGATTGCAATTACATTCACTGTCTTTTTCAAGAAAAGAACAACCAATCGCCATATTATGCCCACGTGCCAGTGCGCTCAGGCGAGCAAAACTCCCTTCATTCAGCTTAGTAGCATATTTATAGCGATTTTCCAGATCAAAACCGCTATTCCACAACTCGGGTAATAACACCAATTGGCTACCGCTCGCGGCAGCTTCGGCGATTTGCGCGGAAGCGCGGTCAAAATTTTCTTCAACATCACCAAATTCAAAAGCTAGTTGAACAAGTGAAATTTGAAGTTCCATAATACCCTCCTTGAGATTATTTACGCTTCCGTCAGCGGCCCGGTGCGTAGCTGATACAAATCCATCAACACGGTCGCCAACTTTTTCGGATCGTGGTGCCAGGGCTCATCTTCATCGATCAAGTCAATTTCATACACGGGTAAACGCGTATCTGTTTCATTGCCGAGGTAAACCCATTGCATCTCTGGCTGCAATTTGCCCACAAAATTATTATTGTGCAGCACAAGATCAAACAAACCTTCGCCAACATGCTCGCGGATCACCTTCACATGATCTGAACAGGTAAATCCTTCGGTCTCGCCGGGCTGTGTAGCTACATTACACACAAAAACCTTAAACGCCTGGCTAACTCGAATCGCGGCGGCAATATCGGGCACCAACAAATTGGGCAAAATGCTGGTGTATAAACTCCCTGGCCCTACCAGAATAATATCGGCAGCGAGAACAGCCTGAATCACTTTGGGGAATGCGGGCGGATTATTCGGCTCCAACCAGACATGGCGAATGCGACCGCGAATTTTGGGAATACGACTCTCACCGCGGATGCGCACTTCTTGCGTGGCATGCTGAGGGAGGATATCCGCAACCAAACGGACATCGTGCAGCGATGAGGGCAGCACTCGCCCGCGCACCGCCAGCACCTTTCCCGATTCGGCTACCGCTTCTTCAAAACTGCCGGTGATCTCAGATAGCGCGGTAATAAATAAATTTCCAAACGAATGACCCCGAAGTTCAGCATTATCCGCGGCGAAACGATACTGGAATAATTGCGCCATCATAGCTTCATCATTCGACAAAGCCGCCAAGCAATTGCGAATATCGCCGGGCGGCAAGATGCCCATCGAGTTACGCAAACGCCCCGAAGAACCGCCATCATCCGCTACGGTGACAACTGCGGTTATCCGGTGGGAATAGGCCTTCATCCCGCGCAACAACATCGAAAGTCCATGCCCGCCGCCAACCGCGACGATGCGCGGCCCATACTGGCGACGGCGGTGAGCATCCAGCGTATCTACAAAAGCGCGTCCCGGTTGGCGGTAAGGCAGCAGCAGTGCCCGATTCAAACCTAGAATACCGCCGAACAAAATCAACAGACCAACACTGCCGAAAATTATCACACGCAACAGCCGCGGCAAAGGGCGCAGCGCGGCCCACGAAAGCAATGGCAGCCACCAACTCTCTGGCGCAGTTCGATAGAAATCCAGCAGGAGCAGCGCAAACCCAACCGCCAAAAAAGTTGTCCCTAACAACACCAACCCCAGCCAACGTTTCACGCCCAGTCCGGGGCGTAACCAACGCAACGAAGCCGTGATACGTTTCCAAAACTTAAAAATTTCGACGTCAGGAACTGTTTTATTCATGTTAGCATAATAGCAAGCTTTCAAACCGGCGTCAACGTCCATCAAACTCAAAAACACCTTTATGAGAAATCCAAATTCGTGGAAAACGAGCAAATTTATTCTAAAAAAAGGGAGACTTATTCCGTCGCTCGATCGCGCCAAGTTAGGGGTTGGCTCGCGTCTGACTGCCGGGAGGATTGCCGCTTTCTATGCACAGGCTATCCCCGAACATGCGCGCGGCAAATTGATTGACCTGGGTTGCGGGAAAATCCCTCTTTATCCGCTCTACATTCCTCACACCGAGGCAATTTTATGCACCGATTGGCGAATCAGTCTGCCACAAAGCCAGTATCTGGATTTTACCTGCAATCTAGCCGATATACTGCCGCTGAGTGCAGAGACCTTCGATACCATCATCCTGGCCGATGTGCTGGAGCATATACCCAACCCTCAAGGTTTGTGGAACGAAATGAACCGGATTCTCACCCCCGGGGGAAAGCTGCTCCTGACGGTGCCGTTTTATTATGGCATCCATGAGGCGCCACACGATTATCATCGTTTCACGGAATTTGCGTTGCGCCGCTACGCCTCGGAGGCAGGCTTCACCCTTCTGGAACTGGAACCTCTGGGGGGTTCGCCCGAAGTCCTGGCCGATTTACTGGGCAAACATCTCAGCGCTATTCCTCTCATCGGCGCGTTTCTCGCCATCCTGTTACAATCCCTCGTTCAAGTTTTTACCACTTTTGGACCAGGAAAGAAATTCTCACATATTTCCAGCCGCGCTTTCCCGCTGGGGTATGCGCTGGTGGCAGTCAAGCTACATCATCGCCAATTAACCACTCTGTAGCAGCACGCATGTCAGCAAATGTTTTTATAAAATGTCCCCGGTTGATAAACATGGTTTCCAGAAAATAAAATTCTGAGGCTTTATCCCCCACAACAAGCGCACGCTGGCTTTGTGCATCGATGCCCGAATCGCTTGCGGTTGTAGGCATATTAAAAATCTCAATCGCAAGCTGTGCAGCGGTAGCATTGCGCAAGTCATTAAGCACGCGCTTACAACCCGTCTCATGCATCAGTATTGCCACGCTTTTTGCCATATTCTGGAGCAGCGGCAAATCCAGTTCGTCGGAAACGGTAACCTGAATAATATCTGCTTCCAGATCGTAATCAATTGTATAGGGCACTCGCTGCTCCACTGTTTATTGATCGGGGATGACAAGTCTAAACAACTTCTATTATACATCACAGAAATCTCAGATGTCGAAAAGCTGTGCAGGTTCTTTGGGAATTACCATGAGACCCCCAATACGAAGTACTCAGAATTCGGGTGCTTATGCTATACTTGGCGCATGACTGTTTTCATTGCTATTGATCTTGGCGGCACTCAAATGAGGGTTGCTGCCTTCGGGGGAAAAGGCTTCACACCCATCCACGTTGAACGAATTCCATCACAAAGCCCCGGCGCTTCACCTCAGGAACGTCTCATCCAACTCATCGCAAAAGTAGCGCCCAAAGGCGAGCAAATTTCTGCCATCGGCGTAGCCGCGCCCGGCCCTATTAACCCGCAAGAAGGGATTATTCTGACCGCGCCTAATATTCCTGGCCTGATGAATTTTCCCCTGGTCGCTGATTTACAAAATAAATTAGGCGTGCCGGTTTTTCTGGATAACGATGCCAACCTGGCTGCGTTGGGTGAATGGCAAGCTGGCGCGGGCCAGGGGCACAATCATCTGGTCTATTTGACAGTCAGCACTGGTATCGGCGGCGGTATTATCAGCGCCGGGCATCGCTTGCATGGCGCGCAAGGCTTTGCCACCGAATTGGGGCATATCACCGTTTTGCCCGATGGCCCGCTCTGCGGATGCGGTCATCGCGGCCACCTGGAAGCGATCTCATCCGGCACATCCATTGCCCGCTGGGTAAAACACGAACTTGAGCAAGGCGCAACTTCTTCGCTAATCGGCAAAAGCGAGATTTCTGCCAAAACAGTTGCCGAAGCAGCCCGTCAGGGCGACCCGTTGGCGCAAGCGGCCTACGCTCGCGCCGGTTATTATCTGGGGCAGGCGCTGGCTGATTTTTTGCACATTTTCAATCCCAGCATCGTCATTTTTGGCGGCGGGGTCTCACGCAGCGGGGAGCTTTTGCTAAACCCGGTGCGCGAATCGCTTCACCAGCATATACTATCTGAACAGTATATTAAAAATCTCACGATCACAACCGCTGCCCTCGGCGACGATGCTGGCATCATCGGCGCGTTGCTACTGGCACGCCAATCGATACAAGTATGAATCCAACTCCCAAGAACTGGCAACTCGCCCACCGTCTCACACCCGAGGCCGATCAAGCCCTGCACGGCTATCCGCCGCTGATGCGACAAATTCTTTTTAATCGCGGCTACTCAACACATGAACAGGCGCGCAATTTTCTAGAAGCGAAATCCGGCTTCGACACCAATCCCTTCCAGCTGCCCGATATGCAGGCCGCAGTCGAGCGCATTCTTTTCGCCATCGAAAAGCAGCAAAAAATCGCCATTTATGGCGATTACGATGTGGACGGCGTCACCGCAACCGCGCTGCTGGTGCAGGTTTTCAACTCGCTCCAGGCAGATGTGGTGGGGTATATTCCTCATCGTTTTGAGGAAGGCTATGGACTCAATACAGCCGCCCTGAGCCAACTGAAAGAAGAAGGGGTAGACCTGGTGATCACCGTTGATTGCGGGATTCGCTCGTTGGAAGAAGCGCGTCACGCGCGTGACATCGGGTTGGATCTGATAATTAGCGATCACCACAACCCTGGGGAAGAACTGCCCGAGGCGATCGCTGTGATAGACCCCAAACGCGTCGACAGCGATTATCCCGAGAAAAATCTCGCCGGGGTAGGGGTAGCCTACAAATTAGCCGCGGCGCTTGCCAGTAAAATTGAATTTTCGGCCCACGCCCAGGCCGAAGATTATCTCGATTTGGTAGCCCTAGGCACTGTGGCCGATCTCGTCCCCCTGATTGGCGAAAACCGCACGCTGGTGCGCGATGGTCTGTCGCAATTACGCCAGACACGCCGCCAGGGCATTCGCTCGCTGATGGGAATCGCCAGTATCCAGCCCGAGAAAATGACGGCCACAGATATTGGTTTTGGCCTGGGGCCGCGGCTGAATGCCGCCGGGCGGCTGGATACGGCCACAGACGCGCTGCACCTGCTGACTACTCAGGACTTACTTAAAGCTGGAGAAATGGCCCAGCAACTTGAAATCCAAAATCGCAAACGCCAAAGCATCACCCGCGAGATTCAAGCGCAGGCCGAAACCCTTGCCCTGGAAGAAGACCCGGACGCGTTCCTGCTCTTCGCCGCGCATCCGGATTTCAACGCCGGTGTAGTTGGGCTGGCAGCTTCACGGCTCACCGATCAGTATTATCGTCCGGCGGTTGTGGGCCATACCGATGGCGACTATACCCGCGCTTCGTGCCGCAGCATCAGCGAGTTTCACATCACCGAGGCATTAGATCAGTGTGCTGACTTGTTGGAAAAATATGGCGGCCACGCCGCAGCGGCAGGCTTCACTGTCCATAACAAGAACCTCACCGAGCTGGTCGCGCGGCTGAAATCCCTGGCCGCAGAACAACTCTCCGAGTTAGATTTACGGCCCACTCTCACGGCCGATCTGGAACTCCCCCTCTCAGCGCTCAAGCCCGAAGTGCTCGAATATCTCGATTGGCTGCAACCCACCGGATACGGCAATCCGCAGGTTGCGTTTATCAGCCGCAGGCTCCAGGTAACAAATAGCCGCCGGGTAGGCAAAGATCAGAGTCATCTGAAATTATCTGTCACAGATGGGCAGCTAACTTTCGACGCGATTGCATTCCGCCTGGGTGATTGGCACGATGACATGCCGCCGCGCATCGATTTGCTGTATCGTTTTGAAGTTAATGAATTTCGGGGGCGAAAAACCTTGCAACTCAACGTGAGGGATATTCGTCCATCACAATAACCAAAAAGAGAACGGAGCGTTGGTATAAAAACGCTCCGTTCTCTTTTTGGTTATTTTCTCAGTCAATGAAGCGGTATTTGAGCAAGGCCCAAACAGCTTCAAAAGCATCGCTAATCCCGATTTTCTTGCCTTCATCATAATCGCGGGGGTTGAACGAGATCGGCACTTCGAAAATGCGCACGCCGCGTTTTAGAATCTTTGCCGTAAATTCAGGCTCAAATTCAAAGCGTTTGGCGTGCAAGGGAATATCGGCAATCACTTCACGTTTAAAAACCTTATAGCCGGTTTCCATGTCGGTCAGAATCGTGTCATAGAGAATATTTGTCATCAGCGTGAGCAGCTTGTTTGCAAGCATATGCCAGAACATTGCCACGCGGTGCGGTGCGCCCAAGAAGCGGGAACCATAGACGACTTCGGCCAGGCCTTCTTCAATCGGCTGCAATAGCTTGGGATAATCGCGGGGATCGTACTCCAGGTCAGCATCTTGAATGAGCAGAATATCACCGGTAGCAGCTTTGATACCCGTGCGAACAGCCGCGCCTTTGCCCTGATTATGCTCATGCAGGATCACCCGGACACCATCCTTACCATCCAATTCTTGTAGAATCGCCCGCGTGCCATCGACGGATCCATCATCGACCAGAATGATTTCATCAGCCAATTGGGTTGCATAGACGCGCTTCAAAATCTCGCGAATGGTGTTTTCTTCGTTATAGATTGGGATCAATACGGTGAGGGTCATGGCGGCGATTATACCGCGTTTTTGGGGAGCTTTTTCGGGTGAGTTTTCCATGCGCGGCTTTTGAATGTTCAACCTGCGTGCTATAATCAGCATACGTTTCAGCTCATCTAGCCAACCGGGAGAGTCTATGACCGCGCTGAGTTCATCAAAGGGAGGTTTAAATCCTCCAACCGGCAAAGGGCCGTTTATACCCGCGCCGATCACAAAGGTAGAAGATACCGGGTTATCGCAGTTATGGTTGCAAGACCTGGTGCTCAAGGTTTTGTATTTTCAGGGCTATCTAACCGGTTTTCAGGTGGCCGAAACAGTGGCTTTGCCCTTTGCTGGAGTCACCGATCAAATTCTAAATGCACTAAAAAGAGAGAAATTTGTTGAGGTAAAGTCTTCCCAAATGGGGTTGGGTGAGGGGTCCTATCAATACGCTATCACTGGGGCCGGAATCGACCGGGCCCGCGAAGCACTAGAACGCAGCCAATATGCCGGGCCAGCGCCGGTTCCACTGGAAGTCTACAACCGCTCGATTCGCAATCAGCAGCGCGGGCGGCTGCGCGTCACTAGCCGGGTTCTGCGCCAGGCGCTCGCTCATCTGGTACTCAACGAAACAACATTCCAGCGCATCGGCCCTGCGGTCAATTCAGGCTCTTCAATTTTCCTGTATGGTCCGCCCGGGAACGGAAAAACCAGCGTAGCGCGCTCCGTTGGGCAAATGATCCTCAGTACTACTATGTATATCCCCTATGCGATTTATGTCGATGGTCAGGTGGTCAAACTTTACGATAATGTAAACCACAAACGCGCCCCGGAGAAAGACACCACGGCACGCGGCACCGGATCGCTACGCGCGGGTGCGCGGCGCGACACCCGCTGGGTGCTGATTCAGCGCCCCTTTATTATGACCGGCGGCGAGTTGACCATGGATGGATTGGACCTGGTATTCGATGACGTTAATAAATTCTATGAAGCGCCCTTCCAGGTGAAGGCCAACGGCGGCATTTTGCTGATAGATGACTTCGGACGCCAGCTTGTGCGCCCGCGCGATCTGCTCAACCGCTGGATTGTTCCGCTGGAAAACCGCATCGACTATCTGACCCTGCACACCGGGCGCAAGGTTGAAGTTCCTTTTGACGTGCTGATTGTGTTCTCCACCAACCTGCCCCCGAAAGACCTGGTGGATGAAGCTTTTCTACGGCGGTTGCGGCATAAAATTGAAGTCGGCGACCCCACCTATGAGGAGTATCGCGAAATTTTCCAGCGGATGGCGAAAGCCAAGGGGGTTGGCTATCGCGATCAGGGATTGGCGTATTTATTGCAGGAATGGTATATCAAACACAATCGCAAACTGCGTGCATCACACCCGCGCGATTTATGCGATCAAATCCTAGATATTAGCAATTTTATGTCATTTGAGCCAACTATGACCCGTGACCTGATTGATCGCGCCGCTCTGGCCTATTTTGTGGATTTGTAACCCGCAGCGATGTTTGAAAAACTTCCTACTCCCACTATTTTTGCTCACCGCGGCGCCAGCGCGCACGCTCCTGAAAACACCCTGGCAGCCTTTGAATTGGCCGTGCGCCAGTTTGCCGACGCAATTGAACTGGATGCCAAACTATCCGCAGATGGCGAAGTGATTGTCTTCCACGACCAAACCCTGGAACGCACAACCGATGGCAGCGGCTGGATACACGAACACTCTTTGGCGGCGCTGAAAGAGCTGGATGCGGGTTGTAGTTTCGATGTCACCTTTTGCGAAGAAAGAATCCCCACATTGGCCGAAGTTTTTGAAAGCGTCGGGCAAAAAACCTATATTAATATCGAACTCACCAATTACCGCAGCCCGCGCGACACACTCCCCGAAAAAGTGGTTGCTCTGATTGAGCAATACGGCCTAACGGAACGGGTTTTCTTTTCTTCTTTCAACCCGATTGCGCTGCGCCAGGCGCACAAGTTGCTGCCGCAGGTTCCCCTGGGGTTGCTGGCGCTCTCGGGGATTGGGGGCGCGTGGGCGCGCTCGGCCCTCGGGCGTAGTATCCCCTACAGGGCGCTGCACCCAGCCCTGAGCGATGTCACGCCGCGCCTGATTCACAAACAGCACCAGCACGGATGCAGAGTCCACGCCTATACGGTTAATCATCCGGAAGATATGGCTCGACTCTTCGCCTGGCAGATTGACGGGATCTTCACCGATGACCCGTTGCTGGCGCGTGGCATTCTCGAAAAATTGCCAAACCCCGAGGCAGCGGCCTGATGTTCACGCCTGCCGAAGTTATGGTAGCGTGTATGGCGCGTCAGGTAGAAAACGGCGAAGTCGTTGCGCAGGGGATCGCCACCCCGTTAGTCACGGCGGCCTATTTGCTCGCCCGCCATACACACGCCCCCGACTTGTATTTTGCCTCCGCCATTGGGCAGGGTATTTGCCAACATCCAGCCCCGCTGGGAATCGCCAGCATTGAAAGCCTGTGGCTTGACCGTTCTCTGAATAACGTGGGTTTTGTGCGCGCAGCGGCGGATATTTTGCCCAATTTGCGTCCAAAGGAATTTTTTCGCCCAGGCCAGGTGGATGCACACGGCAACTTCAACAACCTGGCCTTCGGCAATGACTATGCGAAGCCCCGATTACGCTTGCCGGGCAGCGGCGGCATCCCTGATGTGACCACGTTTATCAGCGATATTTACCTGTATGTGCCGCGCCACTCGCGGGTAACATTCGTCGAAAGGGTTGATTTTCGCTCCGGGCTGGGCTATCATCCTGAACGGCAGCATGGCGCGGGGCCGCGCTACCTGATCAGCGATCTGGGACAATTTGACTATGCAAACGGGCACATGCGCCTGATATCCTATCACCCCGGCGTCAGCATTGCACGTATTCAGGCCAAAACCAGGTTTGAGCTTGAAATTGCGCCGGATGTTCACGAAACAGAACCGCCCTCCACCGAGGAACTCGAACTCATTCGCCATGAGGTTGACCCGCTCGGTGTGCGCGACCTGGAGTTACTCAGCGGCAACGCCCGCCGAAAACGATTGCGCGAAATACTCGCGCAAGAACGTGTATAACCGAAAATAAGGACTACCGCTACTATAGCCTCACCTCCCTATTTTCGGGCTTCATTGGAGAAGGATCATTGAGAAGTTTTCGCCATACAAAACTGGCGCTAGTTTTGGCGTTGTTTTTGTTATTTCTGCCCTATATCTCCGGACAGGCCGCGCTTCCGATACAAGAAGGCAGCCCTGAAACGCGGGCGCAAGAACTGCTTGCCCAACTCACTCCGGAAGAACGCGTTGGGCAGCTATTCCTGGTCACCTTTCAGGGCACCGAAGCCGGATCGGAAACTCAAATCTATGATCTCATCACCAATCATTACCTGGGCGGAGTGATTCTCAGCCAGATCAACGATAATTTCACGATTGACCAAACCGCGGAAAATACCCGCTATCTCATCACAAAATTACAAAACAGCCGTTATTCCAGCAGCCAAACCGAACACAGCGACCCTATCAGTGCGGAGATGTTTTTACCCGCCAATATTCCCTTGTTCGTAGGCATCACCCAAGAAGGCGATGGCGCGCCGCGCTCCCAGATCCACCACGGAATTACACAGCTTCCCAGCCAATTGGCGATTGGCGCAACATGGAATCTCGACCTGGCTCAACAAATTGGTGCGCTGGCCGGACGGGAATTAAGCACCCTGGGATTTAATTTACTCTTCGGGCCTTCGCTGGATGTGTCCGATATTCCCAACCCGGACGGCGAAGGCGATTTGAATGTGCGCGTTTTCGGCGGCGACCCATATTGGGTGGGTGAAATGGCGCGTGCCTATATTACTGGTGTCCACGAAGGCAGCCAGGGGAAAATTGCTGTTGTTGGCACCCACTTCCCTGGGCTGGGCAGCGCCGACCGCCTGCCAGAATATGAAATCGCCACGGTGCGTAAATCGCTGGAACAACTTCAACAAATTGAATTAGCCCCTTTCTTTAGCGTTACTGGCAGCACTGAAGATGCCACAGAACGGCTCGACGCGCTGCTGGTATCGCATATTCGCTATCAGGGGTTGCAAGGCAATATTCGCTCAACCACGCGCCCGGTGAGTTTTGATCAACCCGCGCTCAACTTGCTGATGCAACTAGACCCCATCTCTGGCTGGCGCGAGGATGGCGGCATTATGATCAGCGATGATCTCGGCAGCCGTGCTGTGCGCCGCTTTCATGACCCCACTGAGCAAACTTTCAATGCCAGCCGATTAGCCCTCGATGCGTTTCTGGCGGGCAATGATATTCTGTATCTAAATAATTTTATTAGTAGTGACGACCCAGACGCCTACACAACAATTTTGGGCACGCTCGATTTTTTTGCCCAAAAATATCGCGCTGATCCTGTCTTTGCACAACGGGTGGACGAATCTGTATTGCGCATCCTGACGCTAAAATTCCGAATGTATGGCTTTTTCACGCCTAATCTGGTGCTGCCACAGGGCGATATTGCCGAGATCAATTCTGCCGAGTCGAAGCAAATCACCTACGAAGTAGCCCAACGCGCGGCCACCTTGCTCAGCCCGCCGCTTGACGAGTTAGATAATGTCATCCCAAATACCCCCAACCGCAACGACCGAATCGTCTTCATCACGGATACGTATGACAGCCAGCAATGTAGCGAGTGCCCGATTGAACCGGTGCTTTCACCCGATGCGTTACAGCAATCGGTTATCAGCTTGTTTGGCCCCAATGCGGGCAATCTAATCACCCCGGCGAATCTGAGTTCAATCACTTTCGCGCAACTCGCCAATATACTGGATAACAGCGACGAAGCGCAATCGGTCGAAAACAGCATTGGCCGCGCGCACTGGCTGGTTTTTACCATGCTCAATATTGATCTGGGCCGCCCGGAATCGCTGGCCTTACAACGCTTTCTGGCTGAACGCCCGGACCTCAGCAGCAATAAAAAAATCATCGTCTTCGCGGCCAACGCACCTTATTACCTTGATGCTACAGATATCTCCAAACTGACAGCCTATTTCAGCCTATACGGGAAAACATCGGCGTTTATGGATGTTGCTGCGCGTTTGCTTTTTAAGGAAATTTCCAACCCCGAGGGTGCACTGCCCGTCTCTGTTCATGGGATTGGCTACGACCTCATCACAGCGACTTCTCCCAACCCGGCTCATCCGATCCCCCTGAGAGTGGACACACAGCCCTTGCTCGTTGGTGATCCTGGCCTTCAAGCGACTCCTGTCTCTCGGTATGAGTTGGACGATACCATCCACCTGGAAACAGGCGTGATTCTCGATCACAATGGCAATCCCGTTCCAGATAATACGCCCGTGCAATTCATTATCACAATCAACGGACAGGAGATGCCCGCCATCAGCGTAATGACGCAAGCCGGTATCACAGCTACCGATTATCAATTCGTCCAGTCCGGCTTTATCAATATCAAAGCCACCAGCGGATCAGCAGCCTCCGTGGAAATTATCTTTGAAATCCCTGTTCCTGAAGGCCCCACACCAACCCCCACACCAGAGCCAACCGCAACACCAGAACCAACCGCCACGGCCACCCAACCGCCGCCCACGCCGCTGCCAACTCCCATGCCCGAAACACCTTCGACCAGTAGCCAGGTACTCGATTGGATTTTTGCTCTTGCAATTATCTTTGCCGTAGCCTGGGGCGCATCCCGCAGCGGAGCTTTGCGCGGACAGGTACGTCTGGGAGTGCGCTGGGGCTTTGCCGCCATTATTTCGGGGCTATTGACCTACACCTATGGCGCACTGGCCTTGCCCGGCAGCGCATGGATTGCAGAGGGGAATCACCCCTGGGGATTATTATTACTGGCTTTTCTTGGCGCGTTATTTGGATGGGGAGCTATGGTACTTTTCTTCAACGATCAACCTAAAAAATAAACCATACAAAAAGACGCTGGCTACTGCCAAAGGGTGGCGATCAAACTGACAAATAGCAGCCCTAATGAAATCCAGATCAGGCGGCGTTCAAACGGCGATGCGAGTAAATCGATCAGAGTGGGGGCAGGCATAAGCGACTTTGGCTGGTTGACCGGGTTCCAATCTCCCAACAATGCTTGCCGAAATGTTTCCATACTTTGCGGTCGTTCTTCCGGGTGCAAACTCATCGCCCACAGGATCGCGCGCTCTGTGCGCGGGCTTAGGGATGTGTTGATATCCCGCGGCAGGACAAGAAGCCCCGGCTGCAAGAAGCGATCACGCGCTTCCCGCGGAGATTGATTTGTGAGCATGTGATAGAGCGTGGCTCCAAACGAGAAAACATCGCTACGCACATCGGTATGACCGGCATCGCCGCCATATTGCTCCAGCGGCGTGTATGCGGCGGTGCCACGCCCTTGTACAACAGTTATCGTGATTTCATCGCTGGCAAGAATTTTCACCAAGCCAAAATCAACTAATTTAACCACCCCCGCGGGGGTGAGTTTAAGGTTGCTCGGCTTAATATCCCGATGCACAATGGAGGGTTCTTGCCCATGTAAATAGATCAACGCATCAGCCAATTGGGCCGCCCAAGTGAGCACTTCGCGCTCATCCAAAAATTCCTTTTTCAGGCGCGCTTCTGTCATCAGCACGCTTAGATCGCGCCCGGGAACAAAATCCATGACCAGGTAATCGCGTTCTTCAATGGCAAAAAAATCAGATACCTTAGGTAAATTCGGATGGTCCAGGCGCGCCAAAACTGTCGCTTCACGCAAAAATTGATCACGCGATTGTTGGCGCAGAGTTTCCGATATCTGCGGGTCATGAAATACTTCTTTCAAAGCGCATAAGCGCCCTTCCAGACGTAGATCATCCGCCAGATAAACACTCCCCATACCGCCCTGACCGATAATGCGGTTTATTTTGTAACGCTCTTTTAGAATATCTCCAGTATGATGTGGTACAGGCATATAACAATTTTCCCAAAGCAAAATTTTATGATATTATACTCGGATATGGTGTCGAATAACCACGATATACCAGTATTAATCGGGCATGAGGGCAATCTCGACGGTCAGCGCTGGATGCTAAGAGAAGACATTATCCTGGGCAGGGATCATGACTGCGGCATCACGATTCAGAACCGTCAGGTTTCCCGGCATCACGCACGAATATCGCTCACCCCAAATGGCGCCTTGCTTGAAGATCTCAACAGCAAAAATGGCACGCACTGCAACGGGGAACGCCTTACCGTACCGACGCCATTAGTAGACGGGGATGTTATCTACATTGCTTTGGCGCAAAAATTTGTTTATTTGAGTTCTGATGCCACTTTACCGATTGAATTGGAAGCCCCACTCCACCCCGCAGAGAATGTCAAATTGCGGATAGAAAAACGCTCTAGGCGGGTATGGATCAATAATATTGAATTGCTGCCGCCTTTGTCCGCATCACAATATAAGTTACTCGAGATTCTCTATGAAGAGAATGGCAATGTAGTTTCCAGGGAGATTTTGATGGCTACGGTCTGGGGTGATGATTCTGTTATGGACATCACGAATCAAGCCTTAGATGCGCTGGTACGGCGTTTGCGCGGGCGACTGGCCGAAATTGATTCCGTGCATACCTACATCGCCACAGTCCGCGGTCACGGACTGCGTATTGATAATCCCTCCCAAGAATAAATCAATAAAAGGTACACAGAAGGAGTCATTATGCTCAAAGAATTCAAAACTTTCATGATGCGCGGCAATGTGCTCGATATGGCAATTGGCGTTATTATTGGCGGCGCTTTCGGCGCCATTATTAAATCTCTCGTCAATGACGTTCTTATGCCGCCAATTGGGCTATTGCTCGGGGATGTAGACTTTTCAAACCTGTTTTTTATGCTGAAGTCCGGCGCAATCCCCGGCCCATACACCACGCTGGCACTGGCTCAGGAGGCCGGAGCAGTGACAATCAACTATGGCCTGTTCATCAACTCCATTATCATTTTCCTGATAATGGCTTTTGCGCTTTTCTTGCTCATTCGCGGTGTCAACCGCATGCAGAAGGAAGAAGAAGCTCCCCCTGCAGAACCCACCGAGAAAGAATGTCCATACTGCTTCACTACAATTCCGCTAAAAGCCACCCGTTGTCCACATTGCACATCGGAACTGTAAATCTATTCAAATGAGCCTGAAAATTGGGATCGTTGGCCTGCCAAATGTTGGAAAAAGCACTGTATTCAACGCGCTTACCCGCACGCAGAACGCCGAAGTCGCCAACTACCCTTTTTGTACGATTCAGCCCAATCGAGCGATTGTACCCTTGAGAGATACGCGCCTGATGCGCTTGAAGGAGCTCACAGGTGTACCCGAGGCCATCTTCGCCACAATCGAATTTGTGGATATTGCCGGTCTGGTTCGGGGCGCCAGCCGAGGCGAAGGGCTGGGGAATCAATTTCTGGGCAATATCCGTGATGTGGATGCGATTGTGCATGTGGTGCGCTGCTTTGATGATCCCAATGTGGTGCATGTCAGTGGGGAGTTTGATCCACGCATGGATATTGAAACCATCCAACTCGAGCTGGCCATTGCCGATCTGGAACAGCTTGAGCGTAAGATCGAACGTCTCACCAGCGCCATCAAAGGGGATCGAAATCTCATCCCGGTGATGGAAACCGCACAGGGGTTGAAAGCGCACCTCGAAAACGGCAACCCGGTTTCAAGTTTCCCTTCGAGCAATCCACTCACCTTACTCATCCAGGAATTGCGCTTCCTGACCGCCAAACCGGTCATCTTCGCTGCCAATGTGGACGAAACCGGGCTTGACGGCGCGAATTCCTGCATACAAATCATCCAGACCATTGCTACGGGGCAAAATTCTGAATTCGTTCTACTATGCGGCAAACTTGAAGAAGAACTCATCGGCATGACCCCGGATGAACAAAAAGAATTCCTGGAGTTGGCAGGCGCGCAAGAGAGTGGCCTCGAGCAGGTGATCCGAAAGGGTTTTGCAACGCTTAAATTAATCAGCTATTTTACAAAAAATGAACGGGAAGTGCGCGCCTGGCAAATTTTGTGCGGCACCAAAGCGCCACAGGCAGCCGGGATCATCCACAATGATTTTGAACGCGGTTTTATCCGGGCGGAGGTAGTACCTTTTGAAATTTTTGCCGAATATGGCAGTGATGCCGCCCTAAAAGCAGCCGGTTTGCTGCGTTCTGAAGGCAGGGATTATTTGGTACAAGATGGGGATGTGATTCTATTCCGTTTCAACGTATAAATTCGTTGGCTTTGTTCACAAGAAAAACTACAACAAAAAAAGAACAGCGGCATTTACGTCGCTGTTCTTTTTTTGTTGTGTGGTATAGGCGCTACCCTTTAATGTTTTTTTCCATAGAAAACTGTAAAGCGATGTTGAATACTTGTTGCAGTTGATTAGCCAATTCCAGTTGTTGTTCCCTTGCAGCACCCTGAGCCTGTTCGGCGCTGGTCTGAACCTGCGTCAATAAATTCATCAACAGTTCAGAGAGCTTCTGTTGGGTTTCCTCGGTTTGGGATTGCAACAAGTGCTTTACAGCATCTTCGTCATCTGCAAGTTCGAGTAATTGCTCAACAAATTCCATTTCGGGGGGTTGGGCGCTGAAAGATTCAAGCGCCGCCATAACCTCGCCAAGTTTTTCGGAGCGTGCCAAATCGCCAGCCTGTTGAGCTTCTTCGAGGGCTTCGGTTAATGCCTCCACAAATAATTCATCCACCGCGCCGAGATTGGATTGCAAGGCTGCAGCAATATCGTCTACTTCCAGTAGTGAATCCAGATTTTTACGGGCAAGCTGCTTGCGTTGTTCAAGCACACGATCAATCTCTTGGGTGAGTTCAAGTAATTGCGCGCGCAAAGCTTCCAGGCGTTGTTTTTCATCGCCCGCCGCCGAATCGATACGCTCACTCAATATCTGGAAAAATTGATAATCCAGGCCGGGGCGTACCATCTGCACATAGGCGCGGGTACGCGCAGCATTGGGCGAAGCGATGATCAAATCAAGCAATGTTTCGCGGGTTAGGGCCTGACCAATCGCTTCCAGCTCTTGCCGCGCGGCGTGAATTTCTTCGGCTTCCTTTTTGAGTTGGCGGCCTTTCGTGCTGTGCAAGAGCAGTGCTTCCTGTGTGGCGCGCAAACCCTCAGCGTTGGCGGAATCGTTGCTCATCAAGGCAACTTCTGCCAAGCGCGAGAAGAGGGTAAAGAAATCATCATCGATCAAAGCATCTTCTTGTTCGATCAGCGCCTTGCGCCCATCGAGCGAAGCTTCTAACAGGCGCTGAATCAGCCCCATGCGTTTTTCCTGCGCATCAAGCATCTCTTTACTAATCCCATCCGCTTCAAGAATTAATTCAATCATGCCCTTAAAAGTCAGCATCGTCTTGGGGCTAAAAAGATAGCCTTTGCGTTTTTCCTGGGGGAGATTATCAACAACTCTCTTAATCAGTGGCCCGACCAAACGCTCTTGCTCATTACGCGGCATATTGAGTTCGGGCGGGAAAAAGGTTAGCAACAATTCTTTATCAGGATCGTGATATACGATCGGGGTAGCTAGATTGCCCTGATACCCGCAATGGGGGCATTGCGCCAGGTTATACATCCCAGAGAGCAGGTTTTGTTTGGCTTGCGGCTCCTGAGCGACATCGAAAAGCTGGTTAACGTCCGCCATAATTGGTTGGCGGCAATTGGGGCAAGAGATTTGGGTTTGCGGCATGAATTAAACTCCGTAATTGAAATCCGAAATAACTATATGCAGTGCCTTATCACCACATCCATATTTCAGCATTAGAAAGGACTGTACAAGCCCCATAGGATAACACAAAAACCCTATCGCGGCAGCGAAAAACAAATGCGCGCACCATCCCCCGGACGCGGGTCTACCCAAATGCGCCCGCCGTGGGCTTCGATAATCGCCCGAGTAAGATATAACCCCAAGCCTGCCCCCTTGGTCGTGCGGCTGGCTTCATCGGCGCGGTAGAAGCGATCGAAAATGTGCGGAATATCCCCGGCAGCAATACCTGGCCCGTCGTCCTGCACACACATAATCACCTGATCGTTACGCACTTGCCCGCTCAGACGGATTTCGCCCCCCTCCGGGGAATATTTGATTGCATTTGAAAGCAGGTTGGAAAGTACCTGGCCGAGGCGAGCTTCATCGGCCATCACAATGGGAAAATCAGATGGAAAATCAACCTGAATTGTATGCCGCGCGATTTGTGTGCGGAAACGCTCAGCCAGCCGTTCAACAAAGGCATTCAATGCCAAATCTGCAAGATTCAACTTCAATCCCCCTGCTTGCAGACGCGAGGCATCGAGCAAATTCTCAATCATCGCGGTCAGGTGATCGGCTTCTTCCTCAATCACTTCGAGGCTGTCTTGCACAATTTCGTCATCCCAGGAAACATCATCGCGGCGCAAGGTGCTGGTGTAACCTTTTATCAACGCTACAGGAGTCTTTAGTTCGTGACTCACCACGGAAATAAAGGTACTTTTTAGTTCTTCGGCCTCGCGAAAATGGGTAATATCTCGAATGGTGGCAATGATATTGAGCAAAACGCCTTCGGGGGAAATCAGCGGGGCGTAGGTAATGCCCACGGCCAGAGGCACCCCGTTGGGGCGTTCGATATCCCCTTCGACATACAGAGTCGCGTTCGGGGTCAGCGGCCAACCTCCGGTTTCCGCTTCTTCGAGAGAGGTGCCCTGTTTGCGGCGAATCCAGCGAATAATATGATCGTGCGATTTGCCTTGTAATACTTCTGCTTTGTCTCCCCATAAACGCACAAAAGCCGGGTTGCAACGCTCGATGGTGTGATCGGGCGTTAATATCATGATGCCATCGGCAGCCGAATCCAATAGTGCATCCAGGCGTTGTTTTTCACGCCGCACCTGACTATAAAGTTGTGCGTTGTGAACGGCGATGGCCGCCTGATCGGCGAAACTCTGCAAGAGGGCGCGGTCGTTTGTTGAGAATACTGTACGATAGGCGCGGAAGATAAACGTCAGGCCAATCACGCGGTGCTGGGCAATCAGCGGTAGCGCAACGCCGGTAAGCAGGTTTTGACTGGCTGCGCGGGTGAGCGACTGCAACAAACGATTGACTTCGGGGATTTCAAAACGCGCCGGGTCATCGTTGTCGGGGACTTGCGCCAAGAGTGGGTTGAGTTGCTGTAAAAAGGCCCCCGAAAGACCATGCGACGCGGCTACTTTCCAGGCGCCCTGCTCACTACGCAAGGCAATCAGACCGGCCTGTCCAGCCAGCATTTCGACGGCAATCCGCAAGATTCGCTCGAGCAGTTTATCAAGCTCAAGCTCTTGCGTGATGGTGCGAGCAATATCGAGGAGAAAATCGCGTTGTCGACTGCGGAAATCGGGAAGCATAATTCTGTACCCAGTGTCCAGTATTCAGCAACCCGATCGACTGGTTACTGAATACTAATTATTATCCTATTCTTTCTCTGTCAGTGTGATGGCGTGCTCGAAGATCTGCAAGCCTTCATCCACTTCGGTCTCGCTGATGCTGAGGGGAGGCGCGAAGCGCACGGTGCTTTTGCCACATCCCAGCGTTACAAGGCCATGTTCGAAGCAATGTTCTTCCACGCGGTTGCGGAAGGTTTTAGCGGGCATGCGGGAGGCCTGATCTTTGACGAAATCGACACCAATCATCAACCCCAGGCCGCGCACCTGACCGATAGATTTATGCCGCGCCTGAATTTCTTCCAGGGCGTCTTTGGTATATTCGCCTACTTCCGCCGCGTTCTGGATAAATTCTTCTTGTAACAGGTCAATGGTTGCCAGGGCCGAGGCGCAGGCCAGCGGATTGCCGCCATAGGTATTGCCATGGGCGCCTTCGGGCCAGGTCATCATGCTTTTACGGGCAATCGTCGCCCCCAGCGGAACGCCAGAAGCAATGCCCTTCGCCGAGGTGACAATATCCGGCTCAACGCCAAAGTGTTCAATAGCCCACATCTTGCCGGTGCGTCCCATCCCAGCCTGGACTTCATCATCAATCAGAAGAATGCCATGCCGGTCACATAAATCGCGCAGCGCGGGGAAAAATCCCGGTGGAGGCACAATATAGCCCCCCTCGCCCTGCACTGGCTCCACCAGAATACCAGCCACATCTTCCGGCGGCACCAAACGGCCCAGAATTTCTTCTTCGATATACCGCACAACTACCTCGCCATAATCTTCGCCGGGGCGTGAAGCCAAAAGCGGGCGATAGGTATCGGGATAGGGCGCATGGTAAACGCCGGGCATCGAGGGGAAAAATCCGCTGCGATAAATCGATTTACTGGCCGTGAAGCTTAAAGCCCCCATTGTGCGCCCGTGGAAACCTCCCAGAAAAGCGATAAACTGGCTGCGGCCCGTGTGATAGCGCGCCAGCTTAACCGCGGCTTCAACGCACTCTGCACCGGAGTTAGATAAAAATATGCCTGCCTCTTCAGAAAATGGTGCGATTTCACTCAGCTTTTGGGATAAATCAGCCCAGGTAGAATGATAGAAATCGGAAGAAATATGCAAGAATTTCTCTGCCTGATCTTGAATCGCTTTAACAACTTTCGGATGCGCGTGCCCGGTTCCTATCACGGCTATCCCAGAAGCAAAATCCAGAAAGCGGTTGCCATCTACATCCCAAATTTCGCTGCCTTTTCCATGCGACATCACAAGGGGATGCGCCCGTGGATAAGACGGAGATACGTATTTGCTATCCTGTTCCAAGATTTTTTTGGCTTTCGGCCCAGGGATATTCATTTTTTGCATCAGTTTTATTCTCCTGCAAGAATTCTTAAATAGACGTGTTCCTGAATAAACCTGATTGCTCAGGCATACGCCTCCGCAATCAAGATTTCGCAAAAAAGGGTGTGCATGGGGTGCTGTGCACCCCATGCACACCCTTTTTTGCGACTTTTCCCCACCGCAGGCGAGGGATGCCGAGATAGTAGTTTTTTGGGAACAACCCTAATATCTACATTGTCGAAGTCGGAATGCTCCTGGCGATGATCTCCATCGCCTTATCAACAACTTCTTCAGAAGTATCCAACATACCGCGGAAACGAACCGAGCGGTTACCTGATTTTAGTACCTGGAGGCCATTCTCGAAAAGTTTCTTTACCATCCCATCTCGTTTTCTTTGGTTTGGCAGGTCGTAGGCAATCATAAAACCTTTGCCCCTCACGTTAGTCATCAACCCTTTCGATTCATCCGCTACAGACTGCAATTCACGAATCATCTTATCGCCCACTTTGGCGGTATGCTCAAGGAGATTTTCTTCCTCAATAATTTCTAAATAGCGCGTGCAACGTACCATATCGACCAAATTGCCGCCAAAGGTGGAATTGATGCGACTGGACTCGGCGAATACGTGATTGCTGACCTCTTCAATACGCTTTCCAGCAACAATCCCGCAGACTTGGCTCTTTTTCCCAAAAGCGAAAATATCTGGTTGACAATCATAATGCTCAAAAGCCCACATTTTCCCGGTGACGCCCATACCACTCTGTACTTCATCGAAAATGAGCAAGAATTCGTACTCATCAGCCAGGCGGCGTAGCTCGCGCAAGAATTCAGGCCGAAAGTGGTTGTCGCCGCCCTCGCCCTGAATGGTTTCGATAATCAATGCAGCCATATCACCCTTATATTGATTTAGCGCAGTTTGGATTTGAATAAAAGCAATCTCTTCGAGTCTGGAAACTTCTTCGGTTACTTCATCATCCATCGGAAAACGAAGTTTTGGATTAACGATGCGCGGCCAATCAAACTTCGGGAAGTACATATATTTACGGGGGTCATCCGTATTCGTTAATGACATGGTATAGCCCGAACGACCGTGAAACGCCTCCCTGAAGTGGAGCACCTTGGACCCCAGCCCATCTATCATTGCTGGAAGGGCTGTCTGAAGGTCGGCGTTTGCCATGGCGGCGAAATTCTTGCGCGCCTTCCAATCAAATGCGGTTTTAAGGGCATTTTCCACGGCCAGAGAACCGCCACTGACCAGAAAGAGATGCGGCATCGACTCTGGCATCGCCAGGCGACCAAAAGTTTCCACAAATTCCGCCATTTCAGGCGTATAAATATCTGCACTCGCGGGCTTGTGAATAGCAGCGTGGGTTATTTTTTCTAAAAATTCTGGATCCTTTACCCGGGGATGGTTATAGCCCACTGGAATACTGGCAAAAAAAGTATAGAAATCGATATACTCGCGCCCTGTTACAGCATCAACCAGATAAGCGCCGTGAGAGCGCTCTGCATCAAAGACGATCGTACTACCATCGGCGAGCATATAGCTGCCAATTGCCTGATGAACTTGGGATGGATTCATGCCGGGAATTTTCTCCAATACTTTCGGTAGGGAATTCTTGGTGATTTCGGGATGGATTATATTCTTATAATCCATCCCCAACAAGAGGGAGGCCAGACAGGAAGACATTGACTTATTTCGCAGCGGCAGTTATCACATCTACGGTATAATCTCGACCGCTATGAGTACACCCTTCGAGTTCAAACAGCTTGCCCAAGATGGGCGCGCCCGTGCGGGCGTGTTCCACACCCCCCACGGCGACATCCCCACCCCGATCTTCGCCCCCGTGGGCACTCAGGCTACGGTCAAATCGCTGACTCCCGCCCATCTGGATGAAATTCAGGCCAGCCTGATTCTCGCCAACACCTATCATCTCTACCTGCGACCGGGGGATGAGTTGGTTGCCGAAATGGGGGGCTTGCACGCCTTCATGAATTGGCCGCACCCCATCCTGACCGATTCGGGTGGCTTTCAGGTTTTCTCGCTGGGCGGCATTAACCAGATCGACGATGAGGGCGTGACCTTCAAGAGCCACGTGGATGGCTCGCTGCACCGCCTGACCCCCGAACGCTCGATTGCGATTCAGGAGAATTTGGGGGCCGATATTATTATGGCCTTTGACGAATGCGCTGAACCTTATGATCGCGCCTACAACGAAATCGCCATGCAACGCACACATGCCTGGGCCAAACGCAGCCTGAACGCCAAAACGCGCTCCGATCAGGCGTTATTTGGGATTGTGCAAGGCGGCATTTTTCCCGAACTACGTCAGCAATCGGCAGAATTTATCGCCGGGCTGGATTTCCCCGGAAATGCGATTGGTGGGCTCTCGGTAGGCGAAACCAAAGAGGAGATGCATACCATCCTGGATGTGGTGAATGCCGTGCTGCCCGAGGAAAAACCGCGTTACCTGATGGGGGTTGGCACGCCCGACGATCTGGTCAATGGGGTGCTGCGCGGCGTGGATATTTTTGACTGTGTGCTGCCCACACGGCTGGCGCGCCACAAAGCAGCCTTCAGTAGACGCGGGCGCATCAATATTGGCAAAGCCGAATATGCTCGTGACCCGCGCCCTCTGGTTGAAGGCTGCACCTGTTATACATGCCAGAATTTCAACCGCGCCTATCTGCGGCATCTGGTGAGCGTTAAGGAGATGCTGGCCTCAAGCTTGCTCTCGATTCACAATTTGCACACATTAATTCATCTCGCTCAAGAAATGCGGCAGGCGATTATAGCCGGGGAGTTTGACCGGTTCACACAGGCGTATTTTTCGCAATAATCGGGTCTATCCATAAAGAAACCAGGAATGCAGGAAATTTCTCATGGCTTCCTGGCTTCATTATCAACAAATCTCATTCACAATTCCTATGACCATTCTCCAAACCATTATTCTCGGTATTATCCAGGGCATTACCGAATTTCTGCCCATCTCCAGCTCTGGGCATCTGGTGCTGGCCCCACATCTTTTCGGCTGGGAGATCGCCCCGCAAGACGCTTTTGCCTTCGACGTGCTGGTGCAGGTCGCCACACTACTGGCGGTCTTCGCCTACTTCTGGGATGATATTCAGCACATCGCACGCGCGGTATTCAACGGGCTGTGGAAAAAAGAGCCGTTTGGCGATCCGCAAGCGCGTATGGGCTGGTATCTGGTATTGGCGACGATCCCCGCCGGGGCGGCATATTTGCTCTTCAGCGACACATTCGAGCGCGCCTTTGGCAGCCCTCTGGCTACGGCCAGCTTTTTGCTGGTAACTGCCGCCCTGCTGCTCATCGCGGAAAAGATCGGCAAGCGCAACCGGGGCTTTGAAAAAATCACCTGGGTGGATGCTCTCATCGTGGGCGCGTTCCAAATTTTGGCAATTTTCCCGGGGGTTTCGCGCTCCGGCGCAACCATCGCGGGCGGGATGACGCGCAACTTGCAGCGTCCGGCGGCGGCGCGCTTCTCGTTTCTGATCTCGATCCCGATCATGCTGGCAGGAGGTGTGATTGGCGTGTTGAAACTGATCGAAATCCCCAACTACACATCGTTGCTGAACGCCTATTTCGCCGGGTTCGTCACCGCAGCAATAGTTGGCTATATCGCCATCCGTTGGCTGCTGCACTACCTGAGCCAGCGCCCGTTATATATCTTTGCAATCTATTGCCTCATTTTCGGATTGCTCAATCTGGCGCTGATTCTGTTATAATTGCACCCATGTTGCCTATGCGCAGTTTTTTGTCATTATGTCTCGTGGCTTGCGTGATGATTTTCATCTCCTCGTTGACCGCCTGTTCGGGGATTGATTATTCAGAGCCGCCCGCTGAACCGCGCACGCTCTCGGTGAGTTATACCCCAGCCCTGGGATGGATTGCGGAGGATCTAAATCTCTGCGCTTTAGACAACCCTGAAATCGCGCTGATCGTCACTGAGGCACCGGCCTCCGGGCTGGATTTTGGGGCTGCGGAGGTGTATCTCAGGCTGGGCACTGCCCCCGAAGAAACACCGCACATCGCCACTTTGCTTGGATACGAGTCTATCGTCGTGATCGCGCACCCGGATGTTCCACCCTCTCATCTTGAAATCATTGATGTGCAGATCCACTATACCCACCTGAATGCCGAATACCAAACCTGGGCGTATCCCCCTGGTGATGAGATGCGCGCCACCTTCGATACGGTGGTGCTGAAAGGCGCGAAGCCTTCGCCACACACCAAAATCGCCCCTCATCCTGAGGCCATGCTTGAAGCAATTGCTACCACCCCGGGGAGCGTAGGCTACAGTTCCGAGCATTGGCTACGATCCGAGGTTCAATCCGCAGATCCCGGCCTGGATTATGCCCAGGCGCTGCGACAGCCGATTCTGGCGTTAACTGCCACCGAACCCCAAGGGGCTACGCGCCAACTTTTGGCTTGCTTGCAGAACGCATTACCATAAGATATTCCCCCACAAATACCAGTAAGTTTCTCGCGGGAAGCCTGCGCGCAAATCTTCACCCCAGAGAAAATCCCCCACAATCAGCCAGCCGCGCAGTATCGTATCGAGCATCGCCAGCATCTGAAGGTCAGCCGGTTCGGGCTGACCCGTTTCTTTGAGCAGTAATTCCATCAACACGCGCAAACGCACTTCTTGAGCGTAGTAAACGCCGTGTTCCGGCAAATCTCCCTGTGTTTCGTGGATATATTGCCCCCACTGACGCAGCCGCGAGCGAAACTCCCAGGCGGATTTCTCCTCCCAGGCAACGCGCCATTTGGTACGCAACGCTCCCAGGCGGGCAATCAGGCTTTCGGTCTGTGCGCGCTGCTGTGGGGATTCGGCCCGGGGGCCAAGCCGCGCTACGGCGAGCAGCAACCCACCCAGGGTCAATTGACCGAAGGGCGGTTCCCCAATCGGCGAGGGCGCGTTCAAAGGCCAAAATAAATCATTGCCAAGCAAATAAGATTCCAACTCTTCCAATCCGGCTTCAATATATCCCAAATCATAGGCGAGTGAAGTTTTCATGGTGTATTCTTACTCTTCGGTTTCTCGGCCAACACAGCACGAATAGTATCCGCTAATTTTTGCGGCGTGGTAGGCTTTGTAAGATAGCGAGCAACACCCAATTCTCTGGCTTCAATTTGTTTCTCGAAAGCTGTCACGGCTGTCAGCATAATCACCGGCGGCATGGGCGTCAGGACAACTTGCAGCGAGCGAAGAATATCAAACCCTGAGCGTTCCGGCATCATCAGATCGAGTACTACCGCAGCAATCGGCCTGCCAGTTTGATAATTTTCCTCAATTTTCTGCGCGGTTTCATCCCATGATGCAGCAGTGATTGGTGAAAAGCCCGCTTTTTCCAGCGCAATGCTGAGAAGGCTTAAAGTATCACGTTCATCATCAATCACCAGGATAGTGGGTTTACTTCTGTAATTCAGCATGTTATCCTCCAAAGTCATTGTACACGAAAGTAGCACAATGCACAGGGTAAGCTACGCGAAAAAACTGCAGATTTTGCGGTTCGAGATTACTCCTGGGTAAATTCAGTATTCTGAGTATAATTAGGATAATATTTTGCCGCGATTTATTTCTGTTAGTAAAAATCGCACAAGGAGATACACGTGCAACGAAAATTTCTGATCATTCTAGTCCTATTGGTAGTGGCAAGCTTGATGGCTGCCTGTAACAGCAGCGAGGCCGTTGCTACCGAAGCAGACCCTAATCAAAAGGTAACATTTGCGCTTGAAACAGTTTATGCCCAGTTGACCAGTACGCTCCAAAGTATGGCTGCGGCTGCCACAGCTACAGCAACATCAACGCCTGTGCCGCCCCCCACGGCGACTCCCGTTCCCCCAACCGAAACACCCACCAATGTTTTTGAAGGCACCCTGACGGCTGAAGCCGCGGAAGCTGCTGGAGAGCAACCCGCCCCAGCTGAAAATAATGCTCCAGCAAATAATGCTACGAGCAGCGACAAAAATTGCTATCACGCCAATCTGGAATACGAATCGGTGCCCGATGGAACTGTATTTTTACAAGGCCAACCATTTCAAAAAGAATGGCGCTTAAAAAATATCGGTTCTTGCGATTGGAACGGCAATTTTAGTTTACGCTGGGTTGATGGTGAGATTATGGGCGCGGGATCATCGATCCCCTTCCCGGACGGAACCATCCCCACCTGGGGCTACTTAAATATCGTAGTGGATATGAAGGCCCCCCTGGAAGTTGGTACCTACCGCGGTAATTGGATGATTGTCAGCGACGATGGGAAAATCTTTGGTATCGGCCCCAATGCAAAGGGCTGGTTCTGGGTTGAGATCAAGGTTGTGGCTGAAAAATAGAGGAGATCCAAAATGAAAAAGCTAACACTTATTTCGCTCATTTTCATATTTGCGGCTATACTGGCCGCGTGCAGCATCACAACATCTGCTGACGCGCCGCCAGAGGCACAGCCTGCCGCCGATGAAGACCCCAACGCAGTTGTCACACAGGCTGTGATGACGGTTTATGCGCAACTGACACAAACCGCCGAAGCCGCCGCACTGACCGCTACCGCAGCATATACACCGCCGCCCACAGAAGCGCCTACTGAGATTCCCCCCACGGAAATTCCAACAGAGGCATTTACGCCAACGCCGGAAATTCCACCCACGCAAGCGCCAACCGCGACGGCTACCAGCAATATGCCCTGTAACCGGGCCAATCTGGAAACCAAAACGGTACAAGATAATGACGTTGTCTTCGTTGGGCGCACTTTCACACAAACGTTTCGCATCAAAAACACCGGTTCATGTACATGGAACCAGAATTACGAATTACGTTTCGCCCAGGGCGATTTAATGGGCGCAGGCGCATCAATCCCGATGGGCATCACCAGCCTCCCCACCTGGAGCTATGTGCATGTCGATATCCTGATGAAAGCTCCTGACGTTCCCGGAACTTACACCAATTACTGGATGATTAAAAGCGACAAAGGTGAAATCTTTGGGGTTGGTACCGCAGCCAATGGCTGGTTCTGGACAACCATCAAAGTGATTAACCCGGACGCATAATTCATAAACCCCCTTACCCCTACACCCTCCCTCGAAATCGAGGGAGGGTTGTTTTTTTAATTTACACAATCATATTCAAAGGGTTTTCAAGGTATTTTCCGAAAACTTGCATAAATTGCGCCGCCTCGGCGCCATCGCTGACGCGGTGATCGACAGAGATTGTCGCTTTCATGCGCAGGCCGGGTTTGATCTCGCCATTGGCGACGACCGGCACCGAGCGCACTGCCCCCACAGCTAGAATCGCCGCTTCGGGGGGATTGATGATGGCAATGAAGTTCTCAACATCGAACATGCCTAAATTACTCACTGAGAAGGTCGAGCCTTCGATATCATCGGGGCGCACTTTACCTTCACGTGCCCGGCCAACCATGGCCCGCGTGTCCGCTGAAATCTGGCGCAGGGATTTACGGTCGGCATGGCGGTTGACAATCGTCAGCAAGCCACCTTCGACGGCGACAGCTACGCCTACATTGACCTCCCCATGGCGCAAGATCGCGCCATCTTTCAGCGAGGCGTTCAGGTTGGGGAACTGGCGTAAAGCCAGCGCCACGGCCTTGACGATAAAATCATTGACGGAAACTTTTTCGCCCGCATCAACCAGGGCAACATTCACCTGTTTGCGCAAATCCATCAGGGCAGCCATATCATATTCGCCGGTGACGTAGAAATGCGGCAATTGCTGTTTCGACTCGGTCATACGGCGGCCAATGGCGGTGCGGAGTTTGGTGAGCTTTACGGTTTCATCGGAAGACGGGAGGCCAATTGCGTCGGACGTCGAACGTCGGACGTCGGACGGTTTTGCCAAGAAGGTTTCGATATCGGCTTTGATGACGCGTCCCCCGGGGCCGCTGCCGCGGATAGCGCTCAGATCGAGAGAATGTTCAGCAGCCATGCGGCGGGCGATGGGGGAGGCTTTGACGCCGCCGGGGAGTTGACCCTCCTCCGGGGTGGACGCGCCCACCGCGGGGGAGTCTGGCGGGGCGGCCTCGGGGCTGGATTCTGCTTCAGGGGCAGGAGTCGCCCCTTCGGGCTGGTTCGCGCCGCCCGTCAGGGCAGCCACATCCACGGCTTCACCGGCGTTACCAATCACGCTGATCGGCGCGCCTACGGGCAGCACATCACCTTCCCCAGAAAGGTGCTTTAAAACAACCCCGCTGAAGGCCGATTCGACCTCCACGGTGGCTTTGTCGGTTTCAATTTCGGCCAGAACTTGCCCGCGCTCAATAGCGCCGCCCTCGGCAACCACCCAACGGACAAGAACACCTTCGGCCATATCGAAACCCAGCTTGGGCATCGTAACGAGTTCGGCCATTAGAACACCTCCTTGACGGCTTTGACCACATCGGCAACCTGCGGCAGCGCCATTTGTTCGAGGGCCTGATTATAGGGCAAAGGTACTTCTGTCTGCGCCACGCGGCGAATGGGGGCATCGACATAATCGAAGGCTTCCTCGTAAATACGCGAGACAACCTCCGAGCCGACGCCATACGAGCGCCAGCCTTCCTCGACGACGACAGCCCGGTTGGTACGCTTGAACGACTCGATCACCGGCTCCATATCCAGCGGGCGCAGCGTGCGCAGATCGACGATTTCGACTTCAATGCCCTCTTTGGCAAGCTGATCAGCGGCCTTGAGCGAGAGATCAAGCCCTTTGGCGTAGGTCACAATGGTGACATCGCGCCCCGGTCGCTGGATTTTGCTTTTGCCAATCGGAACGAGATAATCTTCATCCACGGGGACTTCGCCGCGCGTCTGGTACATGGTGGCGTGCTCGATGAACATCACGGGGTCATCGGCGCGGATAGCAGCTTTGAGCAGACCTTTGGCATCGTAAGGGGTGCCAGGGGCGATGACTTTCAGGCCGGGGAAGTGGGCAAAAATGGCGTCGGGGGTTTGTGAATGTGTAGCGCCTAATTGCCGCCCGCCGCCGCCCACAGCGCGGATGACTAGCGGAACAGACATCTGCCCGCCGAACATATAGCGCATCTTGGCGGCTTCATTGACGATATGATCCATCGCCACGAAAGCGAAGTTGATCGTCATTAATTCAGCCACCGGGCGCAGGCCTGCCATCGCCGCGCCAACACCACCGCCGACGATGGCAGTTTCGGCAATTGGGGTATCGCGCACGCGTTTGGGGCCAAAATGATCGAAGAAGCCTTTAGTTACAGCGTAGGTTCCACCCCACACGCCAACTTCTTCGCCCATAATAAATACTTTTTCATCACGCTCCATCTCTTCCCACAGGGCCTGTGAGATAGCCTCGCGCATGGTAATTCGTTTGGTTTCGGTCATAGTTTTTTCCTATTGTCATCCTATACTGGATAGGAGAACCGCAGATGCAAGCGGATAAACGCTGATATTTTGTTATCTGTGTACATCTGTGTTTATCTGCGGTTAATTGGCATATACATCTTCAAATAAAGCTTCGGGCGCGGGATCAGGGCTAGATTCAGCAAATTGCACCGCGGCTCGCACTTCTTCCGTGATTTGATCGTCAATGACATCCAGTTCTTTCTTCGTGGCGATTTTCTCTTTTTTGAGATAGGTACGATAAATCCCGATAGGATCGTTTTCTTGCCATTTTTTGATCTCGGCCGATTCGCGGTAGCGTTCCGGGTCGCCCATCGAATGGCCACGGAAACGATAGGTCATAATTTCTAAAAAGTAGGGGCCTTCCCCGCTGCGGATATGCTCCATCGCTTTCAGGGTGGCCTCACGCACAGCCATCACATCCATGCCGTCCACGCGCTCATTGGGGATGCCGTAGCCTTCGGCCTTCTGACGAATCTCCGAAACAGCGGAGGCGCGCTCGATGGTGGTGCCCATACCATATTGATTATTCTCGCACACCCACAGCACGGGCAGATTCCAGACTTTCGAGAGATTAACACCTTCATGGAAGAAGCCAATATTCGTAGCCCCATCGCCAAACATGCAAATGGTCACGCCGTCGCTCTCCGTATACTGATCCGCCAGGGCCATCCCGGCGGCGATGGGCAGATGCGCGCCCACAATGGCATGTCCGCCCCAAAAATTCTTCTCTACATCGGCCATGTGCATCGAGCCGCCCTTGCCCTTTGAGCAGCCGGTAGCCTTCCCCAACAACTCCGCAATGACTTCGTTGGCGCTCATCCCCACATTCAGCGCAACACCATGATCGCGATAGGCGGTGATAATGCGATCCTGCGGTTTGCGCGCTGCAACCAAGCCGGTGCTGACGGCTTCCTGGCCAATATACAGGTGCAAAAATCCGCCAATCTTGCCTTGCTGATACAACTCGGCGGCGCGTTCTTCCACGCGGCGAATAAGCACCATCTGGTAATAAATATCCAGGTGATCTTGTTTTTCCATAATATATTTTTCCTTCTATTCGCCCAAAGGCGAAGCTATAAAACCAGGGTTGATCCGCTCATGTCTTGGAAATCAGCCTATTTGGGTTCCCACCCCGGCAAACGAACTTGCAAAGCTTACAAAAATAACACCGAGATGATCTCGGCGTTACAGTATTTACAAGATATTTCATCCTAATTATACCAAAACGGTCTTAATTTTCCATAAGAATATTCTCGGTTCGACGATTGAAAGCGCAATGACCGTTGCAAAACTTGCCATCGAAATTATGTTTCGTTCGCCGGGCTGAGTAGTTACGGCTATGGTAAAATTCCACGGCTCTAAAAAATCCTGGGCTTTCTAAATATTTCCCTTCTAATTTCTACTAAAACCCTGCGGGGTTTGACCAGCACTATTTCTATGACTCACCAACTTCCTAACATTGTTTTCATCGTTCTCGATACCCATCGCGCAGACCGCCTGGGCAGCTATGGGTACAAGCAACCAACTTCGCCCAACATCAACGCTTTTGCCCAGGGAGCCACGCTCTTCGAGAATGCTATCGCACCCGCTCAGTGGACGATTCCTTCGCACGCATCCATGTTTAGCGGGGAATATCCCAGCACCCATCAGGTTGTGCAATCAGGGGCAGCGCTGCACACCACATTCCCCACCAGCACTGAGTATTTGCGAACAAAGGGGTATACGAGCACCGGTTTTTGCAACAATCCGCTGGTAGGTGTGCTCAACAACGGCCTGCGCCGCGGCTTCGATGCCTTTTATAATTACGGCGGCACAGTTCCCACAATTCCATCCAGCAATGGGCACAACGGCCACAAAACGCTCCAGTTACTCACCGGCCTGCGTAATGGATACCGTAACCTGATTGACCGCATTGCCACACCCATCCAGCAAGCGGTAGCTTCATCCCCCGATGTCTTTCAGGTCATCCTCAATCCCCGGTTGGTATCGCTATGGACGCGCTACGCCAATTTCAAAGGCGATACGAACGCATCCATCATGGATGCCACGCAATTTATTCAGCAAAATCTTTCCAACCCTGAAACGCCTCAATTCGTTTTCCTGAATTTGATGGAAACCCACTTGCCCTACTCGCCGCCCGACCCATTCGTGCGTCAATTCGCACCGATCATCAAAGACGAGCCTGCCGCGCGGGATTTTATGCGTATCTATAACACACAGGCGCTGCGCTGGCTGCTGCCGCTGGAAACTCCGTATACCGAACTTGAAGCACAAACCCTGAGCCAGATGTATGATGCCGAGATTGCTTATCAAGATCATCTGCTGCACCGCCTGTTCAACACGCTGGATACGCCAAATCACCGCGAGAATACAATGGTCATCCTGGTGGCAGATCACGGCGAAATGCTGGGCGAACATCAATATATGGGGCATGGATTGGGGCTGTATCAGGAGTTGATCCGCGTCCCGTTGGTGATTCGCTCCCCTGGGCAGATGCGCGGCGAACGCGTCTCGAGGGTGGTTTCTACCACCCGGTTATTCGACACCGTTCTCGATGCGGTGGGCATCCGCACGGTTGCTACGCGTTCGCCCGAAAATGCTGAAACACGCCCGCGCAGCCTCGGGCATAGCCCCAACTTCGATGAGCAGAATCAGCCCCTCACATTCAGCGAAGCGTTCCCCCCCGATAATATTATCCAGATTATGCGCAAGCACGAACCCGAATTAATGGCCGCGTTCCACTGTCAGGCCATCCATCGTACTGTGATTCAGCAGTCGAATAAACTTTATCGTGTCGAAAATGTGCACGACCAGCTCTTTGATTTGGAAAAAGACCCTTTCGAGAGCCAGGCGATTGAAACCAACGAAATGCGCCAAATATTAATGGCCGCACTCGACCAACATACAGCCAGCGCCATCAAACGCCGGGCGAGCGATACGCATGCAACAAAAACAGACAATCTCACAGACGAAGCCGTGCTAGAGCGTTTGCGCGGACTTGGGTATATCGAGTAGGAGAAATTATGGATCCGGTTATTTTTTCATTCAACATTGGCAGCCTGGAACTGGCATTTCGCTGGTACGGCTTGTTGATTGCCGTGGGGGTTATGCTCTCAACCTGGATCGCCGAAAAAGAAATCGTGCGCCGCGGTGGTAAAGCCGAATGGGTTTGGGATGCGTTATTGTGGGCGCTGCCCGCAGCAGTGATTGGGGCGCGCTTCTGGTATGTAGTGAATGATATTCTGGGGGGCGGGCGCATTTTTATTGATCAGCCCGCCCGTATCTGGCGCATCTCGGAAGGCGGACTGCACATTTTTGGCTCTTTTGTCTTCGGACTGGTTGCAGTGTATCTTTACGCCCGCCGCAACCGCGCCGATATGCTCCTGCTACTCGACGCAATTGCGCCTTCATTGCTGATCGGGCAGGCGATTGGCCGACTGGGGAATTTCATCAATCAAGAGCTTTACGGGCCGCCCACCAATTTACCCTGGGGCATTGCCATTGATGCATTGCACCGTATGCCCCCCTGGAACGATCTAACGCTGTACCCCGAAGCGACGACGCGCTTTCACCCCACCTTTGCCTATGAAATGCTGTGGAATTTTCTCGCCGCGGGATTAATCTTGTGGTTGACACGCAAATTCATGGATAAATTCAAGCCCGGAGCCGCTTTCGCTGCCTGGATGCTGCTGGCAGGCGTGGGGCGCGTGTTCATTGAAGTCTTCCGCCCCGACCAGCCGCGCATCCCCGGCACCGATTTCAGTTGGTCGCGCCTGATCTATCTATTGCTGGCAATTGCGGGCCTGGTATGGCTACTGGTGCGCAACAAAGTGATAAAAATATCATTTCTTTCCCCTGGCCCCGAGAAGTATAAACTCCCCAAAAAGCGGCGTAAAAAATATTAGTCAATTTGTTACTTCGGCAATCACTTATTTGCTTCCTGCTTGACAGTCCTCTAGTTTTTCGATAATCTATAATCGACCAGCAAGTCAGTTATCAGGAGCAAAACCTATGTCTCCGCGGCCGGATGTAAGTGAAGCGCGTAAAAACCAGATTTTAGATGCTGCCACAAGTGTTTTCATTCGCATGGGGCTGCACAAAGCACGCGTGGATGATATTGCCGGTGAGGCCAATCTCAGTAAGGGGGCCGTATATTGGTATTTCAAAAGTCGGGACGAAATCATTATCGCAATTCTAGATCGTCTGTTTGAACGCGAATTTCGTGGCTTACGTGAACTTCAAAGCAATGATCGGCCCGCGCTTGAACGCCTGGAACATTTCATTACTCTGACCATCGAGGATATTCAAGAGTGGATGCGATTGCTCCCGATAGCCTATGAATTTTTAGGTCTGGTTTTCCATAAGAAATTTGTCCAGCAAAGTTTTCGCAAGTATTTTCAAACGTACACCGAACATCTGACCGTTATCATACAGCAAGGCATTGATAATGGCGAACTGCGGCCCTATGATGCCAAAGATGCGGCCATAACCCTGGGAGCAATTATTGAGGGCACAATCCTGCTCTCGATCTATGACCCGGACGCAGTCGACATCCCCAAACATATCAAAACCGGAACCCAAATCTATTTTGATGGGTTGAAAGTGAGGTAACAAATGTCTGCTATGCCCGCAAAATCCAACTTCATGTCGATTCTGCTGTGGACCGCGCGGCTACTAAGTGTGGTCGTAATAGCGGTGTTATTGCTATTTATGGTTGGCGAGGGCGGTTTTGGCAATCCATCGGCGCTTTCGGCAAAAGAATGGA
Organism: Chloroflexota bacterium; assembly: GCA_018648225.1. Classification (NCBI taxonomy): domain Bacteria; kingdom Bacillati; phylum Chloroflexota; species Chloroflexota bacterium. The sequence goes on along the minus strand of JABGRQ010000075.1, from coordinate 11,864 downwards.
TTGGGTTACTCTTCTTCCCGTTTGGCGTCATCGTGGGTATGCTGATCGCCTGGTGGCGCACTGGACTGGGCGCTGCGATTACGCTCGGCAGCTTGCTGCTATTCTACATTTCCAATTGGCTCTTTTCAGGCAATCTGCCGAGCGGGCTATTTTTCATGCTTTTTTCACTCCCTGGGTTGCTATTCGGCCTGTATTGGCTGCTAACACGAAAATCTATCGAATAAAAGATTCAAAAAAATAAGGGTATGGGGCGCGAAGCGCCCCATACCCTTATTTTTTGATTCCCCGCATGTGGTCAATTTCCCATCATCATTCGTCGGCAACAACCTCATAAATAACCAGATTATCCACTAAAAGCTCGCTTTCACCACTGGTCTCAATCCAGAGATCGCCACCTCCAAAGGGTTCATCGGCATCGGTATAATCGAGATATTTTTCACCGTCGATATAAACCTGAATCCGATTGTCAATAAATACATATTGCACTGTGTGCCAGCCCTCAAGCATGAAATTACGGTCGTTTTTTATCAAAACATAGCCAGAGCCTTCCTGACATATTGCTTTGTCAACCCAAATCTTATCGGGCGAAATCAATAAAGAATAAGCCTGCATCGCTGCCATCGTCGGTGGGCAATCGGTGATGCGCCCACGCAGCCAAAAATAATAAGCGCCGAATTCATCGGGATTCTCGAAGAAAAAATCAAACTGGATCGCGTAATTTTCCCAGCTGGTACCTCGAATTTCAGCCACATTCATCCCCCCGGCCTGTGATGGTGGAATCGTGCGCATCACGCTGCGACCGTCAAAGGTATCTGCCTGCCAGGGGTTGAGATAATGCTCCGCCGTGAATTGCCAACGCGGCGAAATGCTGCCATCAAAATCGTCCTGAAATAAAATTCCTCCCAGTACACCTTCTGAGATCACAGGGGTGGGCGCAGGCGCATCTATCTCGCCAATGCTGGGCAATTGATAGGGTGAACCCTCGCACCACGGGGGAATCGGCCACGGCCCCGGGGGTGGGCAAATATCGAAAACGCCCATCAACACCACCCCCAGAAAGAGAATCCCCAACGCAGCCAGCAGCGTAAAGCCCACTTTTCGGAACAAATTCCCCCGCGGCGACGCAGGTGCATCATCCACCACCTGGGGGCGTTCAGCCGTCACGGTTTTCTGTTCCGAAAATGCGATAATCTGTCCTAAATGAGCCTGAACATTTTCCAACGCGGTTGCCAACTCATCGGCAGTCTGATAGCGATCGTCCGGGGCTTTAGCGGTTGCTTTCAGAATCACGCGCTCCAACTCTTCTGGAATGGCCGGATTGACAGCCCGCGGCATTGGCATGGGCGCCGTCATATGCTTGATTACAATTGCCATTGGCGTATCGGCACGGAAAGGCACATCGCCAGTGAGCATTTCGTAAAGCATAATGCCCAGCGAGTAAATATCGGTGCGATGGTCTACCGGATGTCCTTCGCCCTGTTCCGGCGACATATACATCGGTGTGCCAACCCCAACGCCAGTACCGGTGAGTTGACCCGAGTTTTCGACCATTTTCGCCAGGCCAAAATCAGCCAGCAACGGCCATTTGCCGTCTGAAAGCAGCACATTGCTGGGCTTGATATCGCGGTGGATGATGCCGCGCTGATGGGCAAAAGCCAGCGCCTGCACCACGGGCAAAATCAAGCGAATGGCATCTTGCGGACTGTGAACTTGACCGCGCGATTGTTTCAATGTGCCCCCGGCCACATATTGCATGGCGATATAGGTAATCGATTTATCTTCACCAAAACTGTATACCGGCACAATTGCGGGATGATTTAACTGCGCCACAGCTTTGGCCTCGCGTTGAAAACGCTGCATAAAGTTGGGATCGTTGGCAAAAAATTGCGGCAATACCTTCACCGCCACATAACGATCCAGCACCGGTTCATAAGCTTTATAAACCGTTGCCATGCCGCCCTGCCCCAAACGTTCTGTCAATTGATACGCCCCCAGCGTATGCCCAACCAGCGCATCTTCGACACTAAGTACAGTATCATCCGATTGTTTCGGGTTAGCTATATGAGTTTGATCGCTATCTTGCATTTTGTCTCATCCTTGTTGATCACCTGCCACAATATACACACATCTTATTCTAATACAAAACTCATCAAACACTCACGCTGAAGCCATAATTTATTCATGCTTCCTGAACATTTTCTGAACATCTCCTTGTTATCCTTTAGCCACTCCGAACAAAGCTTCGGAATTCAATAAAACATTCGTACACAAAGGAGACAAACGATGTTTAAGAAAAAATGGTTCAATGTTTTAATAATCGGCACAATTGCCGTTCTCTCGCTGAGCGCCCTGGCGTTTGCGCCCCTCGATGCCAATCACGCCTCCGGCCCCGACGGAAAAGGCGGTCCCTCGCAGAATTCTGGCGATAACCAATATCTGGCCGATGCACTGGGCATCACAGTTGAAGAACTCCAGGCTGCTATGGAAGAAGTACGTTCCAATAGCGCCGGGCCAAGCAGCGATTTTTCAGCCGCCCTGGCGACCGCCCTGGGCATCAGCGCAGACGAGCTCACTGCCGCCCAACAAAGCGCTCACACAGCCGCACTGGAGCAAGCGCTGGCGGATGGCGAGATCACTCAGGAAGAGTATGATAATTTCATCGCTCGGCAGGCGCTGCAAGACTATATGGATCAAGAAGCCATGCTTGCCACAGCGTTGGGGATGAGCGCAGAAGAGTTGCAAACAGCTCTGGCAGAGGGTCAGCGCATCCCGGATTTGCTCGATGAGCTAGGTATCTCCCAAGAAGATTTCCAGACTGAGATGCAGGCTGCCCAACAAGCGGCCCTGGATGAAGCCATCGCCGACGGTGTCATCACCCAGGAACAGGCCGACCAGATCGGCAGCGGTGAATTCCGCGGCCCCGATGGTGGTCAACAGCCTGGTGGACGCAAACCCGGTGGACAACGCCCCGGAGGCAACAACAACGGCGGCTAATTAAAAACCGTATTCCAAATCCACATCCCCTCAACTTTGAGGGGATGTGGATTATCACAAAAGAGATGAGTTTGTTGTCATACCACCAAACTCATCTCTTTTTTTTGGTTCCCCTCAGGTAAAATATAATCATCTCACCATAACCAATCAATCTGGAGGCAGCTATGTCTGTTGATAAAATCCGTGCTCAAATTGTTGCCAATATCTGGCAAGCGATTGCTCAAAGCCAGGTAGACCTTTCTATCATCAACCAGGCAGAGCAGGAAGCGCTGGTCAATAAAATTGCCGATAATATGCTGGTTGCTTTTGACGCGATTATCGGCACTGAAATGGAGAATAACACCGAAACCCCCGCACTGGGTACAGATGAGAAAATTCTGTGGAAAGGCCGCCCCTTTCTGTCTGTTGTAGAATCATATATCATCACCACAGAACGCATCAAACTCGTCTCCGGGCTGATCGCTCGCAAAGTCGAAAATTATGAGTTAATTCGTATCCAGGATATTGATTTCAAGCAAAATATGGGCGAGCGCCTGATGGGCATGGGTGATATTACCATCCGCGGGCAAGACCCATCCGATTCAGAGATTGTATTGCGCAATATTCCTGATCCCGAAAAAATCTACGAGTTGCTGCGCAAAGCATGGTTGGAAGCCCGTAGCCGCTACGGTTTACAATTTCGAGAATATATGTAGATTGACAAATATTATATTACAAACAAGAAGCCCGAAATTAGGGGGTGGAAGTGGTGCTACGCACCACTTCCACCCCCTAATTTCGGAAACTTTTCGCGAATATGGCATTGTCAAAATAGACACCATAATATTAACAAAACGTCCCTGTTCATTGTGAATAGGGACGTTTTGTTAATATTTATACCAGGGCAAATTTACTTCTCTTCTTGTTCCTTTTGAGCGGCGTCAACAATCTCTTGCATCAGATGCGAAGGCACGGTTTCGTAACGATCAAACTCCATGCTAAAGACACCACGGCCACCGGTCATAGAACGGAGATCAGCGGTATAGCGCTGCATCTCGGCCAGAGGTACATGGGCTTTGATCGTCGATTTGCCGCGATCCGTATCCATGCCTTGCACGCGCGCCCGGCGGGTATTCAAATCGCCGAGAATATCACCCATATTGGAATCAGGAACCAAAACCTCTACATACATAATCGGCTCCAGAAGTACGGGAGCAGCCTGCCGCATAGCCAGCTTAAAACACTCACGGGCAGCAATTTCAAACGCGACGGGTTTCGAGTCAACGGGATGTTCTTTCCCATCGAAAACCGCTACTTTTACATTATGAACCGGGAACCCGGCGATAACACCATCACGCATCACATTGCGCACACCTTTTTCAATCGCGGGCATATAATTCTGTGAAACGGCGCCACCAAATACTTCGTTTGCGAATTCAAAATCTTCATCAGGCAGGGGTTCCACCCGCAAATGCACCTCGCCAAACTGCCCCGCGCCACCCGATTGCTTCTTGTGGCGGTATTGTGCAGAGCCAGATTTGGTAATCGATTCCTGGTAAGGCACCTTTGGCTCTTCCATCAGCAGCGTAGTCCCGAATTTCTGTTCGGCTTTGCGAATGGCAACGCCAATGTGCTGACCGCCCATGCCCTGCAAAATCGTCTGCCGGGTGCTGGGTTCCTGACGCCAGGATAAGGTCATATCCTCTTCGCACAAGCGAGTCAGGGTGGGGCTAACTTTCGCAGAGTCGGCCTGAGTTTCGGGGCTAACCGCCACACGATAGAGCGCATTGGGATAGGCCGGCACGGGCAATACTAACGGATGGCCTTTATCACACAGCGTGTGCGAAGTTGATGTATCGCCAAGTTTGGCAACAACGCCAATATCGCCCGCATGGATTGTTTTTACAGAAATTTGTTCTTTACCGCGCATCAGTGAGATGCCGCCGAAACGCTCTTCATCACCTACATTCTGGTTCCATACCCGGCTGTCGGCACTGACGACGCCCGAATACACTTTATAATACGTGATTTTCCCAACAAAGGGGTCAGCGGTCGTCTTCCACACATACGCGGCCAACGGCCCTGCATCGGAAATGGGCAATTCTTCGGGACCAGCCGCGCCTTCGGCTATAGATGCTGGTCGTTCTGCTGGATTCGGCATCATCTTGGTCAATGTATCCAACAACGGGAACAAACCAATTTCAGCGGTAGCTGCAGCTACAAATACGGGAACCAACTCCCCTGCACAAATAGCGCTGCATAAACCACTGATAATCTCAGTCGGGCTTAATTCTTCGCCATCCAGATATTTCGTCAGCAATTCATCATCACCTTCGGCTGCTGATTCAATTAACTCCAGGCGGGCTTCTTCTACCTCGTCGCTATATTCGGCCGGAATATCCTCCGCTTTGTCGCCAGCGCCAGCATAGGCCTTCATGGAAAGCAAATCTATCACCCCTTTGAAATCAGCTTTTTCGCCCCAGGGCAATTGCATGGGCAACATCCGCGTCTCAGAAATCGTCTGCACCGAAGCCAAAGCCTTTTTGAAATCGGCATTGTCGCGATCCATCTTATTAATCACAATCGCGCGCTGCAGTTGAAATTCCTCACAATAATTCCAGGCAATCTCGGTGCCCACTTCTGCACCGGCCACCGAATCGACCACCAGCAATGCCGAATCGGCGACTCGCAGCGCCGAAATGACTTCGCCAACAAAATCCGTATATCCAGGAGTATCCAGAAAATTTAGCTTGAACTCCTTATACTCGACGGGGACCATCGAAGTGGAAAGGGATATCCCTCGCCGAATTTCTTCATCTTCATAATCGGAAACAGTAGAGCCGTCCTCAATCCGCCCCAAACGCGTTGTTGCACCGGTAACATGTAGTATGGCTTCAAGCAGCATGGTTTTTCCTGAACTGCTGTGTGAAGCCAGAGCGATATTGCGGATATTTTCGGTTTTATATTCTTTCATGGATAGGGTACCTTCCTTAGAAAAATTTCGGCGAAGTTTTGTGCATATATGCAATTCTCAAACCACTCAGCTAAAGCCAATTATTATAGCTGGACAATTATATGGTAAAAACCCAAATTCGTGTATGGCTGTATAGCAGATTTTTTAGGACGATCTTCATAGTATCGCGGTTATAATTGCGCCCATGAGTAAATTCTATACCCGAAAAGGCGACGACGGCACCACCGGAATTCTGGGTGGGGAGCGCGTTTCCAAAGATCACCCACGCCCCGAGGCCGTTGGCAGCATTGATGAAGCCAACGCGGCGCTAGGAGCCGCACGCAACACTTGCATGCATCCGCTCAGCGGACCTATCATCATCCAGGTGCAGCGCGATCTATATCAGCTCATGGCTGAGGTTTCTGCCAGCCGCGAACACGCCCACCGCTTCCGAACGATCGAAAGCCAGCGCGTGGCCTGGCTGGAAGAACAGATCGAAACGATCAGCCAGCAGGTCATCATCCCTAAAGAGTTCATTGTCCCCGGCGACACCGCAGCCGGAGCCATGCTGGATATTGCCCGCACCGTCGTGCGCCGAGCAGAGCGCCGCGTGGCTGGCCTGTATCACCGACAGAGCATTGAAAACATCTATCTGCTCCAATATCTTAACCGGCTATCCTCATTATGCTTTGTGCTCGAACTGCTCGAAAACCAGAGCGCAGGCCAACGCAATACAACGCTGGCAAAATCATCATGACCGGAACCATCATTAACATTATCACTGTTCTGATTGGCGGAACGTTGGGGTTATTTTTCGGCGCGCGCTTGCCCGAACGCGTACGCAGCACGGTTGTAGCAGGGTTGGGACTTTTTACAGCAGCCATCGGCATCCAGATGTTTCTCAATAGCGAGAATCCCATCATTGTGCTGGGCAGCATCCTGGTAGGCGGCATTTTGGGGGAGTGGTGGCGCATCGAAGATGGCCTGAATCGGATTGGCGGCTTATTGGAAGCGCGCTTCTCCAGGGGTGCCGAAAAGCCTTCACCCGCAGAAACCACCCCGAGCGAGTCCGCCAGCCGCATCCGTTTTATGCGCGGCTTCCTGACCTCGTCCTTACTCTTTTGCGTCGGTCCCATGACAATTCTGGGATCCATCCAGGACGGCCTGACAGGCGATTACAGCCTGTTGGCGATCAAATCGGTATTAGATGGTTTTGCGGCGCTGGCATTTGCTTCTACGTTTGGCGTGGGGGTGCTGTTCTCGTCGCTCACGGTTTTGGTGGTGCAGGGCGGCATTAGTATGATGGCGGCGCTGGCGCAGTCTACGATTACTACAGCGATGATGAATGAAATGACCGCGGCCGGGGGGCTGATGCTGGTGGGAATTGCGATTAGCAGTCTTCTGGAGATTAAACCTATCCGGGTGGGGAATTTCTTACCCGCCCTGGTGTTGGCTCCGTTAATTGTGGCGATTCTTGCCTCGATGTAAAAAAATGGGAGCGCCGTGTATACAGCGCTCCCGTTTTTATGCCTGAAGAAAAAAGATTTACTGCGACAACGCAGTTTCGATAGCGGCCTGGAAATCGGCGAAGGGCAAATTGCCGATGAGCAACTCACCATTTACAGTAAAGCTGGGCGTAGAATTGATGCCCGCTTGCACAGCATCCAGTTGGTCTTGTTGAACCTGGTCGCGATGGGCGTTAGATTTATAGCAGCTTGAAAACGCATCCATATCTAACTCAATCGCTTCTGCAAACGCTGTTACATACTTCTCAACGGGGACATTGGTGGAGGAATAAATTGTGAGCTGGTTAGCAAAAATATAATCGTGAAATTCCCAGTATTTGTTCTGATCGGCGGCGCAATAAGCGGCCTCAGCTAACTGGAAAGAAACCTCAGACCCCAGCAAAAGCCCCACGCTGTGATCTACAAAATAAACCTGGCCGGAAGCCACATAGGTTTCTGCGATTTCAAGTCCGGTACCTTCTGAGAAGTTGGCACAATGTCCACAGCCAAAATCTGAATATCCATGAATGACAACCGGGGCATTCGGATCGCCCATTGCGCTGCCATCCACCAGGGGGCGTTCTACCAACTCAGGGTGAATAATCTCACCCACAGGGGTCATTGCCAATCGAATAGACGGCAGCATCAAGAGTGCAGCCAAAATCAGAACCACGCCACTAATGACCATCACCATCGTCATACGCTGCTGTTTCTGCCGCTGACGACGCCGCGCTTGTATTGCTTGACGACTTTGCATAAATACCTCCAAAGAATTATTCTGTGACTGCTCAGGCTTACGCTTTCGCAGAGGAAGTTTCGACAAAATTGGGACATGCGAAATGAGCCGCGCCCCGCACATCCCCATTCTATGAAGCATTTTGCCACGACCCGCGCGGCTTGTCCAGAAAATAAAAGAGAAACTGCTCAAACTCTTAGCAGTTTCTCATTCAACGAGCCGATCAAAGCCTAAAAACAATTGTTGAAGGTCAGACGCCAGCCAGTTCCGGGAAACGCGCTAATATTAGTGCGGCCCCCAACGCCAAAAGATTGGTGGACATATGCATGATAATTGCCGGCCAAATTGAGCCACTGTAATGATACAGAAATGCGAAGATCATGCCCATCAAGAAGATGCCAATGATTGCCAGGGGTTGAAAATGGATGATCGCAAACAGGCCAGAACTCAGCACAGCGGCTTTTACCCAACCATAGCGCGCTTTGAATCCGGCAAAAATGAAGCCCCGGAAGATAATCTCTTCCACAAATGGGGCAATCACTGCGCCAGCCACAAGAATCAACCAGGGGAAAGATGCATCGGCAAAAATGGGCGAAAAATCAGGCTGCGCACGCGCATTAAATAATGCCAGAAAAAGACTATATACCAGATTAAAACCCCAAGAGAGAATCATCAACCCGCAGCCAATTCCCAGCGCCACCGGAGTAAATTTTCGCAACCCCAATGTGCGCCAGGAAGCGCCATATTTACGCACAGCCAGCCACCATACGGGTACTAACAACGCCAGTTCACTGCCCGCCAGAATCAGGCTCATATCCAAATTTGGCAGGAAATACAAAAACACCAACAGCCCAAGCATTACAAAGAATAGTAACCCGGCACCGAGCCAGGCATCACGCGCATCCCAGGGAACCGCCTCTGTTTCTGGGAGCGTTTCAGTTTCCTGGGCTGCGATCAAATCGCTGCTCCCATATGCTGATCGAGCCAAGCAACCATAACGGTCAAAACCTGATCTTGTTCAGGCTCATTGTGAATTTCATGATACAAGCCATCCCAAATTTTGAACGTGCATAGCTCCCCGGCCGCGGCGGCAAATTCCGTGCTGGCCTGAGCGGATGTCAGGCGATCTTCGGAGCCGTGCATCATCAACAACGGGCAGGGAAATTCCGCGGCATGTTCCAAAGCCCATAAGCCAGAATCAAAAGTACCTGTGAACAGCCGCGCGGAGATCGCATCATGCACCAGCGGGTCGTTTTCATAGGCATAGACAACTTCACGGTCCCGGCTGATAGCGGCAGTTTCAAGACCGCTGGCCTGAGTAAAATCGGGTTTGATTTTATCCATCATGCGTCCCAGGAATATTTTCACGGGAGGCGGTTCAAAAGCCAGCCGCAATAAGGGGGCAGTAGCGACTACGCCTGCCAGTGCGGGCTTACGGCGCAGAGCCATATTCAGCACCAGGCCTCCTCCCATGCTATGCCCATACAAGAATATGGGAACATCCGGAAAGCGGTCCGCGGCGTCGACGAGTAAAAGCTGAATATCATCCAGCAGTACATCATACGTTTTGACATGGCCGCGCGGCCCGGGGGTTTTCCCGTGCCCGCGTTGGTCAAGCGCCACTACTGCATATCCGGCTCGATTCAGAGCCGCGGCAACGTGCGCGTAACGAGCGCTGTGCTCACCGAGACCATGCACCAGGCACACCACAGCGCGCACTTCGCCTTCGGGTCGCCAATAGCAGGCAAACAAATCGCGGCCTTCTGCGGCTAAAGAATATTCCAAGTAAGTTTCCATTGTTTTCCTCATAAAATTCGATTCTTGCACAAGTATTAACCTGAGCCATTCAAACTGACTTCTGAATCGTCAGATTCTTACTCATTTAATGGGATCGTCAATTTCAAATTGGCAGAAATCATCCCCCATGGCGATACACGCTGTCTCGCGGACAATATAATCATCACCGGTAGCCCACTTGATCGCCTCACTCAGCGAGCCAATATACAAATGGCAAATGGGCTTATCGCTGGTGCGTCCGTTGCAGATGGCACAGGTGCGCTCGACATAGATCAGCTTGCCGTCTTTGTCACCGGCCCAGGCTTCAACCTGGGGATTGCTCTTCTTGAGCGCGTCAACCATGCTATTCAGTATAAATTTTACACGCTGTTTCTTGGGTAATGCTTTGAGTGCCACGCCCGCGATGCCCATCAAGGTAGATTGTTCGCGAATCGCATATTGAAAAGATGCCCGCCCGATACGCTTGAGAATGCCGCGCCCGCCGCGCCCGTAAAATTCTTCAACAGCTTCATTAAAACGCGCATATTGCCAGGCGTCGATGCCGGGTTCCAGATTATCCGGTGGAAAATTATTAATAAATCGTTTTAAACCGGAGGCGCGCAGCACCGCATTCAGCCCGTTTTCGCCCATCACTTCCTGTGCAGCTACCAACGCTTGCCGTACTAATGCGTTAACGATGACCGCGTTTTCTTGTGCTACCATAGTCCCTCCGCGAAGGTTGAACACACCTTATGAACAGAATCAGCCTGAAAGGAGTCCGCAATTCCATGCCCCATTCAGGCCTCAAATGCATAAATGGGATACACTTCGCCGGTTGGTTGAAATCCAACTTTATCGTACAGTGACAGAGAAGCCTGATTGCTTGTTTGCGTGTTCACGGTAACGTGACGGATGCCACGCTGGCGAAGGTTATTGAGGACATCTCGCAACAATCCATAGCCCACACCGCTGCGTTGTGCCTGTGGATGCACCGCCAGTCGAGCCAAATGCCCGCTGCCGCCATTTACAGTACAAATTTGATAGGCAATAATTCCGATACGATTTTCGGCAATGGTGGCGAAAGAAGCATTTTGAAAAGCAATTTTTAAAAGCTCGATGGAGTGCTGCCAGACGGGATTGAAAGCCTGAGCATCGAGATTGTGAACCGCTGAAAGGTCATCATACCCCATCGGGCGGATGCAATAATCCTCATGGCATGGCTTTGCCTTTAAGGATTGTCCGTGATCGCTCCATTTGAGCATGATAACATCATTGGCATGATCAAAATGACTACTTTCCAGGATGCGGCGGAACCAGCTCTGAAGTGGGAGCGCGGCAATAGGGGCATTTCCAACCATCTGGCGGTAGGCCACGGGCCACAGCGTTTCCCAGGCTTCATCCAAATCCAGCGCCAGCGAAACAGCGAACAGGCGCACCCAGGTTAGTTCGGGTATATCGGGCGGACAGGCCAAAGCGGCCACAATCTGGCTGTCGCGCTCGGCCAATAAAAATGGTTCTTTCCCTAACCAATCCAGCGGAGAGCGCCAATCGAGATGCCGGTGTACATAGGGGCTGAAATGGATCAGTGTAGCCAGTTTTTGTCGGTCATCCTCTGTGGCTGATCGAACTGCAATTTGGGAGCGTAGTGTTGGGGCATACGTAGTCATGCTTAGACAATCTCGCTTTATCGCTTCATCAGCTTTGCGGGCATATCGAGCAGGCGTTGTAATATCCGATGCCGCATTTTGGGATTTTTGAGACCATCTACGCCCGCTTGCATGGTTGTTAATGCCTCCAGCGAGTGCCCGGTTTTGAGTTGTAACGCCGAGAGCGATTTCATCACGTCCAGGCGAAGTTCATCAGCATTTATTTTTTTAAGCAAATCCGCGGAAGCTGCGTAATCCTGTATGGCGTCGTCATA
>JABGRQ010000074.1 GCA_018648225.1 Chloroflexota bacterium | reverse complement strand
CCTGGCTTATGTGATTGTCAATGTTCACACTTCCGTTGATGAATACAGAAGTTCTTAAAATTGTGTCGATGCTGAGACATCTTCACATTTCAGCACAGGGATTCCTCCCTCTGGTCGGAATGACAGGTTCTTTTTAGCCCAAGAAACAAGTATCCATTTTTTTTGTTATCCGGCGCAAGTAGCAAAACACCCTTCCGGATTGTGCAATAGTACCTTTGATGCGATTGCAAAATGCATCACAACCTGCAATAATAGAATAGCAAGGTTTTCTCTCTGCAACTGTATCATTGTCATTGAATCGACGATCGTAATATTCGTATAGGGAGTTTTTTATGAAGAAGCTACACTTTTTACGTAATAAGCAACGCTGGTTGCTTGGGATTGCAACGGCCCTGATCAGCGCCATCCTGGCGTGTAACCTTCCGGGCGGTTCGGTGCAGTCTGAGGTAGATTATCCAGCCACCCTCACGGTGATCGCGGCTGTACAGCCTCAGGAGCAAGTGGCCGAAATCCCCGCGGATATTGCAACCCCCACCGACACGCCATTTCCCGCCGATGCAGCCCCCGCCACATCCACGCCTTCCCCAGAGATTGAACATCTCACCCAACCCGGCGAACCGGCTAAAATCCGCACCTGGGTTTCCGATTTATCTTCCAAAGTGTTTGCGGCAGAACATCGGGCGATTGGCGATAATTTGAATATCAATTTGCTTGAACGCCCCTTCACGGCCAATGAGATGGATTATCAGCCCTATCTGGATATTATCAAAGTGGAGATCGGCGAAGGCGCAGAGTGGATTTATGTGATCTTGCATCTGGAAGCCGAGCCGCCTGTTGATGCGGAAGCCTACTATGCCATTGAGATTGATCTGGATCGGGACGGGCGCGGCGACTGGCTGATCAGCGGCCGGGTGCCTGCTTCCGAAGGCTGGACGACGGACGGAGTCACCGTTTGGCGTGACAGCAACGACGATGTGGGGGGCTTCACCCCGATGCGCGCGGAGGCCCCGTTATCGGGTATTGATGGCTACGATGAGCGCGTTTTCAACGCGGGTATTGGCGATGACCCCGATGCCGCCTGGGTGCGACGGGCGCCCACATTTCCCCAGCGCGTGCAACTGGCTTTCAAGCACAGCCTGATTGGTTCAGCAAGCACTTTCTTATGGGGTGGCTGGAGTGAAGCCGCAGTTAATGAACCTGCCTGGTTTGATTACAACGACCATTTCACGCTGGCACAGGCCGGTTCCCCCGCGATAGGGAATGACCACTATCCGCTGGCCGAATTATATTCGCTCGATAATACCTGCCGCTGGACCTACGGTTTTGAGCCGACCAGCGATTACCCGGGTCTATGCCCTTTGCCTTCTCCTACCCCAACGGCTACGCACACCCCTCCCCCTCCCGATCAAACTTGTACCGAAACCGAGCCGCAAGAGGGTTGCCCGCGGTTTGTTTTTGGTTCTACATCGGTGCAAACAGTGTGGAATCCTGAGACATGTGAGTGTGAAATGCCGTAAGCCAAACCAACATTGCCTCGGCGGCTTGCACCAGTTTTGACAGCGTGAAATCGTTCTTAGTCTCGCCCTGGGCGGTTTCGGCAATCTCGGGCAAGTGGATGAAGCCGAAGCGCGTTGGCAACCCCAATGCCTGAATCTCGCGCGCGGCGGCGTAGAAAACTTCGTTGCAAATATAGGCTCCGGCATGATTCGAAATTACTGCCGGGCTACCCGCGGCCTCGATGATCGATTTCAGTTCCAGCAAGGGTAAATTGCTGAAATAAGCGCCCGCTCCGGTGGGGTGGATAGGATCGCCCTGTTTGAGAATCCCGGCGTTATCGGGATAGGGGGCATCTTGCACGTTAATGGCAACGCGCTCGAGGTTGATTTGTGCTTTCGAGGAGGCCACACCAAACGAGATCAACACATCGGGCTGAATCTCGCGGATCAGGGTTTGAATCTGTTCCCCAGCCTGACCATAAACCACCGGTAGAATGGCGCGGCGCAAATCCATATTGGCAGGCAAATTATTCGATTTCCCCAAGGCCTCGATTAGCAACAACGCTGGATTGACGGCAATATGCTGGAAGGGGCCAAAGCCCGTGATGAGTACTTTTTTCATCGCGAGTGCAGCATATCCAATTGCTCTTGGGCGAAAACACGCAGGTCTTCCAGGCCGGGATCGCCTTCCGTCCAACCCTGACAATCTTCAAAACTCCAAATGGCCTCGTCGAAACGCTCTAACGAAGCCAGCGCTTCGCCCCTTAAACACCATAAATGCGCGTGATGTGGATGCGCTTCCGCGTCGGCATAGCGCAGGGCCACATCCAGGGTTTCCACCGCGGCAGTGGCATCACCGTTGCGGAGAAGCTCCTCCGCCAAAATCTGGCATTCTTCAATGGATACACATTCTGTCGCGCTACCTCCGCCGGAGAGTTTGGGAATCCCCCAGATGAGCAGCAGGGCGAGGATGGCTGCGCCGATGAAACCAAAGATTATTTTTATTCGATTCGCCCGGGCGGCTGGTTGGCTCGTTTGCCCGCTTTGGCGCTCTGAGACCCTCTGACTCTTTTGGGGCATCGGCGCTTCGACTTCCATAGCGACGGTGGCTTTTTCGGCCATATCCGCTTCGGCAGGCTCCATAGCCACGGTGGGACGCGAAGCGATGGTTTGCTTCGAGATGGGATCATCTTGGGCCTGCATGGCGACGGTGGCTTTGTCATAAACCTCGGGGAGCCTTTCTCTTGACCGCGCCTCAGCCGCCGAGGGGGCGCGGCGAGCATCCTGCTGGGGTACAGGAATCACATCAAAGGCCTCATCCAGCGCGTTTTTGAATTCATCCGCCGAAGCATAGCGCTGCGCCGGGTCTTTTTCGAGCGCTTTTTCGATCACGGCTTCCAGCGCGGGGGGAATATCGGGGCGCAGAGAACGGGGACGCGGCAGCGGTTCGTTGATATGTTTGTGGATCACGGCCAGGGGGGTATCGGAATCGAAGGGCACTTTGCCGGTGACCATCTCGTAGAGGATCACACCCAATGAATAGATGTCGCTGGCGGCGCTGACGTGCAAGCCCATGCCCTGTTCGGGTGACATATAAGATGGGGTGCCGACCAGCGTGCCAGTGGCGGTGAATTGGGTATCGCTGAGAATGCGAGCGATGCCAAAATCGGTGAGTACAACCCGGCCATCTTTGCCAAGCAGCACGTTGGCAGGCTTGATATCGCGGTGCAGCATACCCTGGCGATGGGCGTATCCGAGGGCCGAGGCGGTTTCCTGAATGATATGCACAATTTCGGCGTAAGGCAGCGGAGCTGCGGATTGCAACAGGCGATCTTTGAGCGTGCCGCCATCGACGAACTCCATAATCATATAATAGAGGTCATCCTGACTCTCAAAATCGTACACCTGCACAATATTGGGGTGACGCAGGGTTGCGATGGCCTTGGCCTCGCGCTGGAAACGCGCCGTAAAATCCTTGCCTTCGGCGAGAAAATGGTGCAGCACTTTGATGGCCGCGTAGCGTTCAAGTTGTGGATGATGCGCCTTGTAGACTTCAGCCATGCCCCCGCGCCCCAGGCGTTCGATGACCTGATATTTGCCCAGCATTTGCCCTGCCAGTGTTGCCATGAATATCTCCGAATATAGGGATTTACCTCAAAGGCCCAAAGACGCGAAGTAGTGCAAATTATTTTTTTGTTGTCCTTGGTGCCTTTGTGTCTTCGTGGTGAAATTACTTTGTAGATTTTGTCTATTAGAGCAAGAAGCAGATCGTGCGCCCAGACCCTAATCTATCGTATTATACAAGACTTCGGGCTGGAAATCGCAATTCTTGTCGAAATGCTTACATTTCCGACAGTCTGCATGGTCAGGGTGTATTTTCGTCTATAATAAACCCAATGCAGCTCACCCTATTTGCACTCGATTGCGGCGCGACCAACTGGCGGCTCTACCGGGCCGGGTATCAGCGCGCGGGCAATGCTCTGCGCATTCTCGGCGACCCGCAGCCTGCACCCCTGACCAGTTTCAGCGACCGCAATTTGCCCGCCGCGCTCACGCTGACCCCGGATGGCGCGTCTGTGGAGAGCATTGGCGAAATCGCTCAGATGCAGCTCGAAGATGAAACCGCCCGCGCCCGCGTGCGCGAATATTTCAAGCCCTGCATCGGTGCCCATCTGGAACCGAATCCCCTGCCCCACCAACAACGCTATACCCACGCCCAGGCGCTCAACTACACCCGCCTGATGCTCGAAGCCGTTCTGGAGCAAATCCGGCGCGAAAAATGGCGCGCCAGCGATTTTGATGATCGCCTGCGTTTCGCCTTCGCTTATCCTGTCCACTGGCGCGATGAGCATAACGGCACGCTCTTCAATGAATTTCAGGCGTTGGTCCGCAGTTGCTTCCCCGAAGCCATGCACCCCCATCTGCGCTTTGTGGCCGAACCCGAGGGCGCCATCCTGAGTCTGAACCATCAGGGTTTGCTCAACCCGATCAGCACAGCGGGGATCACACTGATTGTGGATGTTGGCGGCAGCAGCAGCGATATTGTCGCCGGGAGGATCGATCCGCACAGCGGTGAGTTGCTCATCCTCGGACGCTACGGGCAGCCTTTCGGTGGCGGCCTGTACGATGCGGCCCTCGCCGCCTATCTGGCTGAGGAAATGGGCATCCCTGGCACACTCCTCGCGAATGATCCCACCGCGCTAACTACGCTGCGCGTCTTCGGTAAACGTCTCAAAGAGGCCCTCAGCCGGGCGTTGCTACAAAACCCGCAGGGCGGCGCGGCAAGCGCTCAGCGCACGTTCACCCTGGTACTGCGCAGTGGCGAAATTTACCGGCGGCTGATCAAACTCGATCAGGTCACTTTCGAGCGCGTGGCCGGGCAACTCAACCAGAATTTCGAAATCCTGATCACCCAAGCCCTAAACACGCTGAACCTGACTGAAGGCGAAATTGGACAGGTGACGCTGGTCGGCGGCGGGGCGCAGTTATACAGCATTGTGCATTATCTGAGCGCCCGCTTTGGGGATGAAAAAGTTGTGCTGGCGGATAATCCCGATGAGATGGTGGTGCGCGGTGTGGCGCTGGAATATGGCGCACAAATGGGGATGATTCAGCCCGGCGCCAGCCTGGTAATCGAACCGCCTTCGCGGTTGGCTCCTGCCTCCGAAGCGGATTCGGCCCTCGAGCCGGCGTGGCGACTTATCGACCCCGAGGGGCAGGTATACATTCTCGAAGCGGGCGCCACCACAAAGGTCGGCCGCGCCCGCGCTGCCCACATCTGGCTCGACAGCGAGAAAGTCTCTCGCAATCATGCCGAAATCCACCTGAGCGGAGATACGCTGGCCGTGACCGATCTGGGCAGTACCAACGGCACCTTCGTCAATGATGAGCGTATTCAAACCCGGCTGCCTTTTTTATTAAACCGCGCCGAAAAAATTCGGTTTGGCGATCGAGAATTTATTGTAGAAATTGGGTAAGTCAGGATCAGGAATCCCCCTGACGTAAATGCCCCAAGCCGATTCAGGAGAATAGAATATGATAAAAGAAATTATATATTCCGAAGAAATCAACACCGTTGTTATCACCTATCAGGGGCAGACGCCACCAGAAGAAGTTCAGGAAGTTCTTCAAAAAGCCTATATATTGGCCGTTGAGAAGAATTGTAAGAATTTTTTGGTGGATTGTTCGCTGGTTCAACCTGGCGGCGGCTCGACCCTCGATGTTTACGATCTGGCGCGTATGTTCGAGGAATTTCCCGACATCCGCAAGTATAAAGACGCCATCATTTTGCCCCCGATACCCGCCGGGGCAGAAGATCTGAAATTCTTCGAGACCGCGGCCCGCAACCGCGGTTTCAATGTGCGCGTGTTCACCGAGCGTCAGGCAGCGATTGACTGGCTAATGGAATAAGAACAGACCTCCGAGGTTTTTAAAACCTCGGAGGTCTCATAAAAGAAGGCCTCACACATGACCGACGAAACCAATATCATCCCCACCGAATCGGATTCATACGCCGAACTGACCCCCGAAATGCTGATGGAGGCTGGCGACGCGCTCTCGAAGTCGCTGCTGTTTACCTTGCGGCGCGACTACCTCGACGGCCCGGTGGTCGAGCGTGACGTGGTGCGCATGGCTGAGGTCGAAATCACTCAGCAGCCGGATTTAGCCATGCTGTCGTTGGAGCAAGTTGGCAAACCGGTGCGCGAAGACATGAGCGAGTATTTTACTGCCATCCAGACCACCCTGGCGGCCTGTCACGACCCGCGCTATGCGCTCATCTTCATGGTCTCCAGCGACGGGCTGCGCAACCGCATTTATATCGGCGTGGTGGCGCGGGAGGGCGGCACGCAGCCGCGTATTTTTGCCGAGCAGGTCGGCCAATTTTTGGGGTCAAATTGGCCGGGGACACGCGTTAAATTGGTGGAAGATTACGAGCAGGTGGCGCGGCATGTGCATGTACCCCTGAGTACCTACCGCCATGCACGCGCCTTTACGGGGATTCCATCGGTGAAGAAGAGCGACAAAGCGCAGAGCTACCCCCAGAGTTTAGATCGCTTCATGCGCGGCCTGCGCGGCAAGCCGTATCTCTATATGGTTGTGGCCGAGCCAATGGCCGAGGCCGAAGTGGGCGAGATTATTTCATCGTGTCACACGCTTTCCGGGCAGGTACACGCTTTTACGAAGGCCACCCTCAACCGCAGCAGCGGCAGCGGAATGACCGAAAGCATCTCCCGCTCGGAGGGTGAAAGCGCCTCCACGGCAAAGACAGATGGGGTGTCCGAGAGCGAAAGCGCCGGACGTAACAAGGGCGTACTGGGCACCGAGATGGAAAAATCTTCGGGCGCGGTGAAGGGCTTGAAAGGCGTTGGGCTGGGGGCAGTTTCGGCGCTGCTGGTGGCCACCGGAGGGCCGTTCTTGCTCTCCGGGATGCTGGGTATGTTTGGGCAGTTGCTGCCCTCCACGACGAGTTCATCTGTTGCGGGGCGCACATCGTCCGAATCCGAAACCACCGGGCGCACGACCGGGCGCGCCTTCAGCGAGGGGACTTCGACGAATGAGTCGCTTTCGTTTGGGCGCGAATATCTCAACCGTCATGCCGAAGCCTGTGAGAAATTGCTCCATCAAACTGTGGAGCGTTTCGAGACCGCCCGCGCCCAGGGCTGCTGGAACGTGGGCGTGTATTTGCTCAGCAATCAGAGCGAGACGGCGGCGCAGGCTCAGGCGCAGTTGAAAGCGCTGGTCAGCGGGGAGAAGACGGCCTTCGAGCCGGTGCGTTTCCATGATCTTTCGCCGGTGTGGGATGGTCAGGCGCAGGTGGCGCTGGATGCGTTCACCCAGCCTCCTTTGCGGCTGGCAGCCCCGGGGTCGGATGCGTTCATCCAGCACCCGATCGGAAACGCCTTCGAGGGCCTCACCACCCCGATGAACACGGAAGAACTCTCGCTGCTCGCCAATCTTCCCTTAAAAGAAATGCCCGGTATGCCCATGCAGCCGACGGCTTTCTTCAGCCTGAATCCGCCGGAGCCTGAAAATCCGGCCAACGCCCTGCATTTGGGCAATTTGCTCGAAGGCGGCGAAGAAATCCCCGGCCTGCGCTACGATGTGGATTTGGACAGCCTGACGCGCCATATTTTCATCACCGGCATCACCGGCAGCGGAAAATCGAACACCTGCCGCCGGATTATCAGCGAGTTGATGGAACGGGGCAAGAACTTTTTGGTGATTGAACCCGCCAAAGATGAGTATGTGCAATTGGCGCTGGCCTATAATCAGGCCGGGACGTTTGACCGCAAGATTGCCGTTTACATGCCGGGGCGCTCGGATTGGGGCGGGCATGCGTTAGAGCAACTGCACCTGAACCCCTTTGATATTGTGCAAATTCCGGGGGCCACCACGCAGGTGATGCCGCATCTCGACCGGCTGAAATCCATTTTCAATGCCAGCTTCCCCATGTACGAAATTTTGCCCGTGATTCTCGAAGAAGCGCTGGTGGATTTATACGACAGTCAGGGCTGGCTGGAAGAGAGCCTGCCGCCTGCGGGAGTTGGCCGCCCCACACTGGAGAATTTGTATAATCGCATCACCGGCGTGGTGCGCGAGAAGGGCTATGAAGAGCGCATTACGGCCAATATCACCGCCGCGCTGCGCACGCGCATTGGCTCGCTGCTGCGCGGCTGGAAGGGACGCATGTTTGACCAGCCGTTTTCTACCCCATGGGCGGAACTCCTTGACCGCCCGGTGGTGGTCAATTTGCAATATCTGGGCGACGACGCCGATAAGTGCTTCACAATGGCGCTGCTGCTCAACTTCATGTACGAGTACCGTCAGGCGCAGCACGAGAGTCTGGGTTCACCCGAATCGAGCGAGTTGCGCCATCTGGCGATTATCGAAGAAGCCCACCGCGTATTGCGCTCGGCCCCACACCGGGCCGATTCCGCCAATCCGCAGGCCAAGATGGGCGAGATGTTCGCCGACATCCTCGCTGAGATCCGCGCCTACGGGCAGGGCATGGCGATCATCGACCAGGTTCCCGCCAAACTCGTCCCCGACGCGATCAAGAACACCAATCTCAAGATCATCCATCGTCTCGTCGCCGCCGACGACCGCGATTCGATGTCGGGCGCGCTGGCGTTGACCGAAGATCAGGCCAAAGTCATCGCCCGGCTCAAGGTTGGGCAGGCGATTGTGGCGGGTATTCAGGACGATATGGCTTCGTGGGTCAAGGTGGCCTATACGCCAATGCAGAAGTTATCGCCCTCACCCCAACCCCTCTCCCAAGGGGAGAGGAGCTAAGGCCGCCTTGCCCCCTCTCCCTCTGGGAGAGGGCCGGGGTGAGGGAACTAAGGCGCTCCAACTAAAATGGAACACGTCCATCTGTATAGTCAATGAAAGAAATTCAATGAGCAAAGAACATATTTTTATCTCGCACTCTTCGAAGAATGATGCTTTTGTAAAAAAGCTGCGTGAAACGCTGGAATTATTTGATGAACTTCCCTGGGTTGATTCGCGCGAGCTAACC
The DNA here is from genome assembly GCA_018648225.1 of Chloroflexota bacterium. Classification (NCBI taxonomy): domain Bacteria; kingdom Bacillati; phylum Chloroflexota; species Chloroflexota bacterium. Next base: position 11,697 of record JABGRQ010000074.1, on the reverse strand, counting down.
GGGGGCGACGAGCTTGAAACAACTATCGAGAAAAAAGTGCGCTCAGCGCGCCAATTTTTGGTGGTCATCAGCATTGATGCGTTAAATTCCGAGTGGGTGCAAAAAGAAGTCAAAATGGCGTTGGATGAAGCCGAAAAACGAACGGATGGCTACAAAATAATTTCGGTGGTTTTGCCGGGCGTTCAGGCAGGGATTCTCAAACTCTTGTTCCCGAAAGAACCCGTACACATTTTTGTCGAAGACAAACCAACCGGCGTAAGCGAAGCCATGCCCAAAATTTTCGCCGCGCTGGAACATCAACTCCCCAACGATTGGGAAACAGCCGTAGAACTCACCGCCGAACCCGTCGAAGAATTGATTCTCGAACTGACCGATCCCATCATCACGGAGAAAGACGGCCTGCGCCGGGCAACCGCCACCGCCGAGTTGATCTACAACCCCGCACATCCCCCCGCGGCGGGGGGAGCGAGGGGGGTCAGCCGCGCAATCAAGAGCAAACGCTACCGCTTCACCGCGCCGCTGGGAGCCGTGGAGTTGGGCGAAGTCCGCTGGTATATCGAGAAATATTATCAGTGGCCTACCGGGGTCTTCAAAGACAGAGCCAGGAAAACCGAAAAAAACCTGCCCGAATGGGGCAAGGCGCTTTTCGATGCTGTTTTGGGAGCCAACCTTGCCCCCACCCAGCCTCCCCCAAATACGACGGTGGAGCTGTCGAATTTATGGGAGGGGCGCGAAGCCTACGATGCATGGAAACGTGCAACCGGCAGCCACAGATTTTCTGTACAGGTGGATGGAGAGCCAATCGCAGGTACGCCAGAAGATCAAGCCGCCCTGATCCGTGAAGCCGCCAGCGACCTGCTGGCCCTGCCCTGGGAGATCATGCACGATGGCGTTGGCTATCTCTCGCAGGGAGCGGATAGCGTGCGCGTGCGCCGCCGTTTGCCGAATCGCAAGCCTGTGACCACCCGGCAAGCCGAACTCCCCATTCGGGTGCTATTGCTCAGCCCGCGCCCCGAAGTGGACGAAAACGATGAGCCGGTTGGCTATATTGACCACCGCGTGATTGCGAATCCTTTGATGCAGGCTGTGGAGCGTTTAGGCGAAGATTTGGTTAAAGTCGATATTTTGTATCCCCCTACATTCTCAGCGCTCAAACAAGCCCTCGACAAAGGGAAAGAAGATAATAATCCCTACGATATTGTCCATTTTGACGGGCACGGGGTTTATGATCGCAGAGAAGGCTTGGGGGCCTTATGCTTTGAATCGCCCAGAGATAGCCAAAAATTGGGTAATCGCTTGCTTGATCTGGTTTATGCCAAAGATTTAGCTGCCGAATTGCGCGGCTATGGCGTACCGCTTTTCTTCCTGAATGCCTGTCAGAGTGCATTGTCGATTAAAGACCCGATGGCCTCAGTCGCAACTGCATTACTTACGCAGGGCGTTGGCTCGGTGGTGGCGATGAGCCACAGCGTTTTGGTGGAGACCGCCCGCCGTTTTGTGGAGCCATTTTACAAGAGTCTCGCCGAGGGACAGCGCGTGGGCGATGCCATGCTGGCCGGGCAGATGGCCCTGTATGATGATCCCTACCGTTTCAAGATCATGGGCGCGGGGAAACTGGATTTACAGGACTGGTTCGTGCCGGTTTTGTATCAGGATGAAGCCGACCCCCAGCTTTTCACCGTGAGACCCGGCCAAGCGGCTGCCCGCCTGACGACGAAACGCAACGAACTAAAATTGGGCAAATTGCCCGCACCCCCGGAGCATCACTTTGTGGGCCGCAGCCGCATGTTGCTGCATCTGGAGCGCCTGCTGGAACTGCGAAATTATGCCGTGGTGCGCGGCAGCGGCGGCATGGGCAAGACCGCCCTGGCCGTGGAACTGGCGCGCTGGCTGGTGCGCTCCAGCCGCTTTGAACGCGCCGCCTTTGTGAGTGTGGAGCCGCAAAACGTGCAGGACGTGAAAGGCGTGCTGGACGTGATCGGCAGGCAGTTGCTGCCCAAATACACCGCCGCCCAATACGGGGATCTTGACGCTGCCCTGCAGCCCGTGGCGCGCGCCCTGTGTGACCATGCCACGCTGATTTTGCTCGATAATCTGGAAAGTGTGCTGCCCGACAGCGCAGGCCTCAACCCCGCCGGAGCCGCCGATGTGACCGAACTGCTCGGCCTGTGCGGCAAATTACTGGCGGCCTCCGCCGACACGCGCCTGCTCTTCACCAGCCGCGAGGTTTTGCCCGCGCCCTTCAGGCACAACACGGTTGAATTAGGAAGCCTGCACAAGAACGAAGCCATTGAGTTGGTCGAGAGAGTCATGGCGCAGCACGGCTGGCAGCCCCCCGCCAGTGACGATGCTCGCACGCCCGCAGAAATTGAAAATTTGGTGGACGCCGTCAACTGCCACCCACGCGCGCTGGTGCTGCTGGCGCGTGAAGTCAGAGACGGGGTGGCCTACACGACCCAGGAAATTGCCGCCCTGATGGCAAAACTCGAAGCCGCCAATCAGGGCGACCGTGAAAACTCGCTCTATGCCAGCGTGGAGCTATCTTTACGCCGCCTGCCGGACGAAGTGCGCCAACGCGTGAACAGATTGGCCGTTTTTCACGGCGGTGGAAATTTGGCAATTATGGGCATGGTGCTGGAACTTGAAGAAGATAATATGGTGGCCGTAGCCAAAATGCTGATCGACACCGGTATGGCCGAAATACAGGACTACAACTACCTGCGCCTTGACCCAGCCCTGCCCGCCTATTTGCGACTGAGCATCAACAGAGAAGCCTTTGCCCAACTCGAAGGGGCCTGGGCGGGTGCCATGCGGCAATTGGTTGGTTTTCTTTATCAGCAAAAGTTTCAAGATAGCAAATTGGCAAACAACCTGACCCTGCTGGAACTGCCCAACCTGCTGGCGCTGCTCGACTGGCTGGCGGATTTGCTGAATAGGGATATTGCAAGCGCCGAAATGGTCAGTGGCACGGCTGGAAAAATTGAGCAATTACTGGAATACCTGAACCGCCCCAGCGCTTTGGACAGCGCCGTGCAACTGCGGGCAGCCTCCGCCGCCCTGATCCCGGAATGGGGAAAAACCCGCTTTGAAAATGAACGCCTGCTGATCGAACGCCTGCTCGGAGCGGGGCAGCTCCAACCGGCCTACGAAAAAGCGCGGGCGCTGCTTGAAAAAGCCAAAACGTCCGCCTATAAAGGCGCGGATTATGATTTGGGGATAGCGCATTTTATGCTCGGTCGGGTGTTGGAAACAGGCGGGCAGGCAGCACCCGCCCTTGATGTGCTGATTGAAGCCCAGCAACTGTTTGAAGCGATTCATGATAACGAGAGCGCCGCTCAAATGGCTGCCGTGACTCTGACCGAACAAGCCGACTGCCTGACAGCCCTGGGGCGGCTGGATGAAGCGGCTGAAACTTATAATGAAAATATCAAGCGAGCCGAAAAACAAAAAGATTCCCGTCAAGTGGCAGTGGGAAAGTTTCAACTGGCAGATGTTCTGCGTAGGCAGAAAAAGTATAAAGAAGCCATTGAAGCTTATGAAGAAGCCTTACCTATCTTCGAAAAGCAGGATGAACCCAAATCCGTCGCTTCTGTCTATCACCAGATCGGCATCGTGCATCAGGATGCGGGCGATTTCGAGCGCGCCGAAGCCGCCTACCGCCGCTCGCTGGAGATTAAGTCCCGGAATGATGATCGGGCCGGGCAGGCGAGTAGTTTGACCATGTTGGGGCTTCTTTATAAAAGCCATTTAAATCGTTGGGAAGAAGCGGTCACCTTTGAGCGCAAGGCGGCGGATATTTATGTTCAAACAGGCGATTTGCGCCAGGAAGGGGTCGTGCGCAGCAATACAGCCAGCACCCTAAAAAATATCAAACGCTACGACGAAGCTAGAGCGGAGATCCTGCGGGCGATTGAGTGTGACCGCCAATTTGGTCACGCGGCTGAACCGTGGAAAACCTTCGATATTTTGTGCGACATCGAAACCGCCACCGGCCAGGCTAAAGCGGCGCGCGCCGCCTGGGAGCAGGCGCGCGCGGCCTATCTGGCCTATCGTCGGCAGGGGGGGTATGCGCAGGGTGGCGGAGGAAATCTGGTTGAGCACGTATTAGGGCTTATTTCTCAGAAAAAAACTGGCGAAATTCAGCCGCTTTTCAATCAACTTGCCAGCGATCCAGATACACCCGATACACTAAAATTGCTGATGAACGCAATTGTCGCCATTCTCAACGGCTCGCGGGATCCGGCGCTGGGCGATGATCCGGCGCTTAATTATGCCGATGCAGCGGAGGTGCTGTTTTTGATCGAGCGGTTGGAGCCTGCCCCCTCTGTCACTTCGTGACATCTCCCCCAAATGCGACGATAGTACCGTCGAATCTGGGGGAGCATACAGCCTCGGGAGAATACAGCCTCGAATGAGACGAAAAGATGTCAAATTCGGGGAGAAGAAGACGCTCTGCTCCCCCGTTTTCGTCCACAGCATATCCGTGGGCGCAAAATAACGTACTTCTCCCCAAATTCCATGCGCTTGCCCCGTGTTTTTTACGGGGTTGGCATTTGGGGGGATTGAGGGGGGCAAAGGAGAATAACATGCCGCGTCCACGTAGAAGCACGCCCAAAATCATGCACCGTGCGGCCGCGCTGAGACAAGCAACAACGCCCGCCGAGCGAAAACTATGGGCACAGTTGCGCGGCAGAAAGCTCAGAAATGTTAAGTTCCGCAGGCAGCACGCCATCGGCAACTATATCGTCGATTTCTGTGCAGTCCAGGAAAAGCTCGTGATTGAACTGGATGGCAGCCAACATCTGGATCAGGTTGAATACGACCAGGAAAGAACCGCAACCCTTGAACAGCAAGGCTATCGCGTACTCCGCTTTTGGAATGCGCAAGTGATGAAAAATATCGCTGGCTGTCGGCTTGCCATAGAAGCTATGTTGATCGAAAGCCATTAACTGCACCCGCCCCCTGATACCTCACACAGGACAATCCCATGAACACACTCAAACACACCCTCATCACCCTGCACCTGCTCTCATTTGTGCCGCCGCAGCGCGTGGAAGATTTGCAGCCCCTACGGGATTCTTTTGGGGATGACTGGCCCCGGGCTGTGGAGGCGGCTTCAAAGTTAATCGTCGCTTTTCAGCAGGCCAGCCGCAACCCGGAGCCGGAACGTGTGGCCGCGTTGGCGCGCCTGGCCCTGAGCGCCGATTCATCCCCCGAGGCTTGCCGCGCTTTTCAGGAACAGATGGATGAGTTAGCCCAACTCCCGGGGCGCGCCAAAGCCGAAAATCGCCTGCATCGCAAGCGCGGCTGCCAACTGTGCGAAACTCCCTGCCGCTACGGGTATTTCTCACTGATTACCGAGCCCAACTTCGAGGATTTGCCCAACCTGCTCGAGGCCCAAACCACCCCCCCCGTCCAGGCCGTGTGGCGTTTCACGCTGACTCATCTCGCCGAAACCTTCAAAGTCGATCGCTGGCATATCTCCGCCAAACATCTGGGGAATTTATCCTACTGCCTGATCTCACTGGCGACCGCCAAATCGCGCTACCCCTTCCCCGAAGCGCAGATGCGCAAGTTTCAGGCAATGAACCAGCAAATGATCGCGCACTATCGCTAACCTGCAACCTGCCAACCTTCAACTTTTAACTCACCCTGTTACTTTTTTATCGGTATCAGCGACTAAATAAGCAGAATCATCCAAAGTTAGCCAAAAAGGAGCAACCGATGAACGAGCTAGAGACGATCCAACCCCAGGAAAATGTAGAAAGCACCGAAACCACCGAAGCCGTAGAGCAGCAAACCCTGCAAGAAGCCGCGGTTGAACCCGGAACCCGCGTGGAAGAAACCCAAACCTTTGAGCAAGCCGAGGCCGTTGAAGGCGCGTTGGTTGAAGCCGTTGAGCCTCCCGGACAGCCTGAAGCGCCGCCTCCCTGCCCCGACGAGCCTAAAGACCTGCCCCCTGGCAGCGGCGTGTTGGTGGAACCTCACGAAACTGTCGCAATGGCTGAACCGCTGGAAGAGCGCGGCATTGTTGAACAGGCCGAAATCCCTGAAGGCATGCAGTTTGAGCTTGCCAGTGAAGGCGACGACGACGGCAAAGACGAAGCCACGCCCATCAACCTGCCCGGTCCGGAATCCGCCGAAGAAGATGACGAAGGCATGCAGCTTATCAGCGGCCCCAACCGCGATGATCTGCCCGATGGCACCGGTATTTTGGAAGAACCCCACGAAACTGTCGAAATGGCCGACAAGCCGGAAGAGCGCGGCGTGGTCGATACCGCCGAAGTGCCTGAAGGTATCGAATTTCAACTCGCGGGTGAAGATGGCACGGTTGGCCGCGACGATGACGGTCTGATCAAAGACCCGGAACTCAGCGAAGCCTCCGGCAATGGCGACGACGGCAAAGACGAAGCCACCCCCATCAACCTGCCCGGCCCGGTTGCCGCCGAAGACGATGAAGGCATGCAGCTCATCAGCGGCCCCAACCGCGACGACCTGCCCGAAGGCACCGGAATTCTGGTAGAACCCCACGAAACCGTCGAAATAGCCGAACCGCTGGAAGACCGCGGTATTGTAGAGCAGGCCGAAATCCCCGAAGGCATCGAGTTTGAACTCGCCAGCCAAAGCGGCGACGACGACAAAGACGAAGCCACCCCCATCAACCTGCCCGGCCCGGTTGCCGCAGTTGCTGATGAACCAGACCACGGCCCCAGTCCCTTTACGCAACCCGCTCAGGTTGCCAAAGATCACCCCGGTACCGGTGGCAATGTTGCCGGACACAAAGAACCCGGTGATCCTCCTCCGCCTCCAGACCTGCGCGGTCAAACGGCGCTTTCCCCTGACGATGTCAAAGCTGGTGAAAATTTGCAGCCCGCCCCGGATTATGAAGATATGAATCCCTCCGAGCGAGCCGTAGTCGATGTGATTGGCAAAGCCATCACCGACGAAGCATATCGTGCCGCACTGTTTGCCGATGCGCGCGAAGCTACCGCAGGCTACGCCGTTTCTGATGAAGATCGGGCCGGACTGGGCGAAATGACCGCAGAAGCTTTTGATTTCTTCGCTGCTGAAGTTGAAAATCGTTTCGCCGAAGCCGCAGGCCAACAAACCCTGGCACAGGTTGTGCATTCCGTCTGGCGCGATCTCAACCCCGGCGGGTTGGTCTATGTCCTGACTTACAAAATTCCGCAGAAGCACCTGTCGTAAGGCGCAAGACCCTAAAGGTTTATTCAATATGAAAACAAAAAAACAAATCCTGATGAAATATCTTGCCCTGCTATGCGTGTTAGCAGTGCTGGGCAGCATGACAGCATGCAATATGCCCATAAATTCTGGGCCAAACCGCCCCCCCGAAGAAGGCCCGCCTCCCGGCGAAGAGCCATTCCCCCCGGATGAAGACTTTCATCCAGGTGAAGAACCACCCCACGGCGAAGAACCGCCCCCGGGAGAACCCCCTCCTGAAGAGCATCCGCCCGAAGGAGAACCACCACCGCAACCCGAACCTCTCAACGATGAAGAATCCATCAAGCAAGCTTTGTTGGCAGAACTCGGCTGGAGTGAATCCGAACTGGACTTCTCAATGGGGCGGCATGACGGCAGCTTTGCTGAAGGCGGCGTGAATAAGACCGGCGAAATGGGCGGAGCTGCCTGGCTGGCAGCCAAAGATCATGGGCAATGGAATATTGTTCACATCGGCCAAGATTTGCCCCCTTGTGATGCTGTTGATGCTAACAATGTCCCGCCTGATTGGGCTCCATATTGTTGGGATGAAGCATCCGGCAATTCTATTGAGCGCTAAACAACCACATGAATCTAGCATGTTACTTTTTTCGCCATTGCGCCGACTAAATATATGAGCGCAACAAGCATTTGGTGAAACAAGGAGTGTATGATGAGCGAAATGGAAACCATTCAACCCCAAGAGAATCTGGAAGCTGTTGAAAGCGCCGAAAATCAGGTATTACAAGAAGCCGCCCACGAACCCGGCACGCGCGTCGAGACAACCCAAGATTTTGCACAGGCCGAGTCGGTTGAAAGTGAGCTAACTGCGGCTATCGTCAATACCGAACAGACCGTAGCCGCCGCACCCCTCACTGCAGCACCTGTGGACACACCGCAATCGGAGGCTCAAGATCCACTTACGGGCAAAGGCTACGGCGGACAAAGCCAGGAACCGGGGAACGGTTCCCACACGGAAGAGTTGGCAGCCGATCTCGATGCTGAATCTACCCCCAAGCTGGATTCAGCTACCCCACCCGCAGAGCAGAGCCAGCCCTCGGGCGTGCCGGCCAGCGAGATTGACGGCAACGATCCCCTCACCGAGTGGAACGGCGAAGAAACCGATGTCAGCGGTTCCATCAACGAAGGCAGCGATCAACCCGAAGGGCAGACCGGCAACATGGGTCCGCAACGCATCGGCAATGGCAAACTCCCCGAAGAATTGCTCACTCCCCAAGGAGGCCCCGGCATGAAAGGCCCTGGGGGCGGCAGCGGCAAAACGCCCGGCACACCACCGAAATCTGGTGGCGGCCCGCCAGTAGGACAATACGGCGGCGGTACGAAGGGCAAAGGCACGAATAAATATTGGGGAACGGTGGATGGCAAAGGCTATCACGGATCTTCAACGGAGAGCTGCGAAAAAACAGTTGTAGGTGTGGGCGAGTTGTGGGCTACTTCGAAAACAGGCAATATGATCGTAGATTGCGCCAATGGTAAACAATATCAGGTGGTATGGGGCAAGGGTTATTTTGAAGTAGACCGGCGAGCCTTGACTCTGGAAGGCGACACCCCCATGCCCTACACAGGTTCCCCCAGCGGCAGCGAAAACCCCGATCCCAAAGAGCCAGTCGGCGGCCCGGACAGCGAAAGCGGCCATTTCCTGCGCATGTATGGCCCCAGCGGCGGCAGCGATGGCAGTAGCGGCGCAACCCCTGGCGACAAAGATGGCGACGACGATTCCGGCAAATTCCTGGCCGATGGCGAACTCAGCGGTGACGGCACTGGTGGAAGAGATCCCGGCGACCTCGACTACAATCAGGCCAACCTCGCCAATGACGCTATGCAAGGTGCAATGAAACACTAGTCTGGTTTCTTCCATTTGGAACTCCGAGATTTTTGAAATCTCGGAGTTCTTTTGCCGTATCTCCAAACATCATAAAAAATCCATGAGTATCCTGCAAGAAAAATCACACCAAATCCAACAAATTTTGCGTGAGAAAAATATCGATCTATGGCTGACGTTTGTACGCGAAACTTCCGCCCTACGCGACCCCGTACTCGATTTCATCTTCGGCCCCGAAGACCTCACCTGGCCCAGCGCGCTCATCTTCACCGCCAGCGGAGAGCGCATTGCCATTGTAGGCCGTTACGAGGCCGAAGCTGTACAGCGGCTGGGCATCTACAACCCCGTACACTATTACGACCAGTCCATCAAGCCCGTGCTGCTCGAAATTCTGAATGAACTGCAACCTCACCACATCGCCATCAACACATCCCCCAACACTGTCCATGCCGATGGGTTGACGCACGGCCTGTATCAAATTTTGATGGATTATCTCGCCGAGACTCCTTTTTACGAACGCGTCATTCCCGCCGAAGGAATCATCAACGCCCTGCGGGGACGCAAGACTCCCTCGGAGGTGACGCGTATTCGAGAAGCGGTCGCCACCACCGAGGAAATATACGCGCGCACCTTCGCCTATCTGCGCCCTGGAATGACCGAAAAACAAGTCGGCGCGTATATGCACAAATTGCTCGATGAATATCAACTTGAAAGCGCCTGGAGCTACGAGCATTGCCCGGCGGTCAACACCGGGCCAAATTCCCCCATCGGGCACGGAGGCCCCACCGAGCTAGTCATCGCATCCGGTCATCTGCTCCACTTTGATTTTGGTGTCAAGAAAAATGACTATTGCTCCGACATCCAACGCATGGGCTATGTGCTGCGCCCCGGCGAAAGCACCCCGCCCGAAGAAGTTCAGCGCGGTTTCGATACGGTACTCGCCGCGATTGATGCCGCGGTCGCCGCGCTAAAGCCCGGAAGTACTGGCGTGCAAGTCGATACCGCCGCGCGTGATATTGTAATTCAATCGGGGTATGAGGGGCATAAATATGCTACCGGACATCAATTAGGGCGGCTGGCGCATGATGGCGGCGTTGTACTCGGCCCGGCCTGGGAGCGTTATGGCGACACCCCGCATCAGCCGATTGAAGTTGGGCATGTTTACACCATCGAACCCGGCCTGATGGTTGAAGGCTACGGCTATATCGGGCTGGAAGAAAATGTACTTGTCACCCAGAATGGCGTCGAATATTTCTGCCCTCCGCAGCGTGAACTGATTTTGATTCGCGGGGTTGCGTAGTTGAAAATTCGCTATACTATGACAAGCAGCTAACTATTATCACCATATCCTACAATACCCTGAATGGATCCCATCGAGGGGACTTACGTTGTTGCGGAGCTTGAAGGGCAAAAAGCACATAAAGCCTTTAATTATCTTATTGGCATTCTCTCTATGTTGCCGGAAGTCAATTAATACAGATTGGTCATTCGTATATTTAGGAGAAAAGCACATGAATCGTCGTCTAAAAAACTTTATTATCACCGTTACTCTGGTATTCGTTTTAAGCATCACTTCGCTGGTTCTGGCGGGTATGGATTCGCCAGTTAGTCCGGGAAATTCATATAACTCAGCCTATCAATTGGGTTTTACCGAAGATTTTCACAAAAATGAAAAAGGAGAAAACGGAATTGTGCTCGAATCGGTTCCGAATGGGCGGGATGGGAAATATTATTTCTATTTCTCGTTGGAAAATGAAGCCGATGTCGATTTTACATTTTGGACACCAATGCCCTTGACTTTATTGCAATCGCTTTCGGGCACAGCCGATTATATTGTGTCGGTATTTGACCATGAACATGAACTTGTGGATGCGCGCAGCAGTCGGGCTCGAGATGTTGAGTACAAGCTAGATTGCTGGGAAGAAATTGTGGTTGTTTACGACAATGATTGTACAGTTGAATTGCAGATTGATGACTTGGAGCGTGGAAATTACTTTGTGGTTGTGGATTTTGGAACGCCAGACAGCCTTGATGACCGCGATTATCTGGGTTGGCTGAGTTGGGATTTACAAAAACCATCGGGCAAGGCAGCGAAGGACGCATTGCCCTGGTATGGCAGCGATCAAATATATGGCGAATTAGGAGCAGAGCACGACCATTGGTATAAATTAAATCTGTCAGCAGGCCAAAAAATCGCCATCACGCTTTGGGCAGCAGACAATGCCGATGTAGCCATAAATGTATATTCAGCTAACCAAATGAAGAAAGCCACCGATGCAATTACCTATCTGACCACCGAAGATGGGAGTTCAGAACGAACAACTTTCACAATTCCCGATTCGAGTGAAACGTATTCGATCTACATCCAAGTTTTCAATTATGGGCGAAGCAATGCCGACTACTGGATCCAATTGGCGCTCTCGGATTAATACTTCTTAGCCGCCTCGCCTATCAAATTTGGTAAATTGGGGGCGAATAATTGGTTAGTTGCGCTTTCTTTCAGGTGTGTTCTATGTCGTAAATGCATCACTAACTGGCAATGGATTGTGTTGATAACAGAAAAGCATCCCCGAAAACTGGGGATGCTTTTTTATGAGGCGACGATGGGATTCGAACCCATGATAAAGGTTTTGCAG